>CAZWJC010000043.1:0-32297 GCA_964634255.1 uncultured Verrucomicrobiota bacterium
GGTGGCCCTCGACGGGCTGGTGGCCTCCGCCCACCTCGCCGTCGAACTCGGCGTCAAGATGGTGGTGGTGCCGGCCGGCGCCTCGGTCTTCTCGGCCTGGGGCATGATGATGAACGACCTCAGGCGCGACTATTTCGTGACCCGGCTTGCCGACCTCCGCAAGGGCGTGGTCCACCGTAAACTCGGCATGGAGCCTGTGCCTGGCTTCTCGGAGGTGCTCCGGCAGGAAATCACTTGGTCCAAGGCGGTCCGCCCCACCAAACTGGCGAATCTCTCGGTCATCCCTTGCGGCGAAGTCACGCACAAATCGGGCGAGCTGTTCCTCCAGCCGTTTGTTCCTGGCCTGCTGAAAGAAATGGTCGGGAAATACGATTATGTGATCATCGACAGCGCGCCCGTCATGGCCGCCGACGACGTCACCAGCTTGGCGCCGTATGTGGAAGGCGTTCTCTTCGTCATCCGCGCCCATCACACCTCGGCCCGCGTGGCGCGCGCCGCGATTGACCTGCTCTACCAACGCAACGTCAACGTGCTCGGCTTGGTCTTCAACTCCGTCAATCCCAACGTGGGCGAGTACTACTACTACGCGAAGTACAAGGAATACTACGCGACTCCGCCGAAATCCTAACGCCGGGTTTTCACCGACAAAACGCCGGGGCGACGTAGCTACCGTTGCGTGAGTGCCGTGACCGCATCATCCCAGGTAGGCCCCGCTTGGTTTTGTGTTCGCTCTCAGCTCAAACGCGAGCACATTGCCGCCCGGCATCTTCGGCAACTGCCGAACGTCGATGTCCTGCTCCCACGCATTCGCTTTCGTCGTGCCACCCGTCAAGGAACAGTGTGGGTGACCGAAGCGCTGTTCCCGAGCTACCTCTTTGCCCGTTTTGAATGGCACGCCTGGCTGAGAGCTGTGCATCACGCGCCGGGCGTGGCCGGGGTCGTCCATTTCGGTGACCTCTGGCCCACGTTACCTGATCAGACCATTGAGAGCCTGCGGGCCACTGTAGGCGAAGAGGAAATCCGAGAAGTCCCGAGCGAGTTCGCGCCGGGTGATCAGGTCCGCATCGCCGGCGGGGCGTTCCATGGTTTGGAGGCCGTGGTCCAGCAGGCCATGCCCGGCCGGCAGCGCGTGATGGTTTTGTTGGATTTCCTCGGCCGGCAAAGCGCCGTGGAAGTGCCCCTGGCCAATGTGGTCCGTGTGGCCGACGACCGCGCGACGCTACTCTGACCCAGAGCAGCCTCACGACCCGAGGTCAAGGCGAAGGTCGGGGCTGCTATTCGTTGTGCGGGATCTTGATCGTGCTGCCACCGATGAATTCGCGGATCACCGCATCGCCTGGGATCACGCGTTGTGTCGTCGCCGCGTCCACGCCCTCCACCGCCTCCAACAGCCCCTTCACCCGTTCATACCGAATTTCGGCGTCGAGGAAGCCCGCGTAGGGCGAGAATTCCTGCGGCGCCGGCAGATGCCCTTCTGGCCCGGCAAAGAACGGCTTGAGCACCGGCAGGTCGAACGGAAAGCCGCCGTTGACCACGTGATCCGCCAACCCCATCAGCGGAACGATGCTGAACAACTCGCCTGCGCGCACGTAATGCCAGTGCAGGATGGTCAGGAGCGGCCGGTGGTTGCGGTATTTCATGTCGCGCAACATCCGGCGGACGAGCCGCACATCCGTGAACTTGCACAACCGCTGACTTGAGCCGTCACCTTCGTAAAGGACGTTCAGCGTTTCGATGTAGAGCCGGAATTGCGACCGGGCTTCGATGCCTTCCGTGATGGGCGGATAGAGCCCATGCAGACAATCCAACAGAAGGATCTGATCGTTCTCCAATTTCACCGGCTTGCTGCCCACCCGGCGGCCCTCCTTGAAGCTGTAGATCGGTTTCTCGATCGTCTTACCTGCGAGCAAATCCGCGAGGTGGCTGTTCAATAACTGGATGTCCAGGGCTTCCGGCGTCTCGTAGTTGCGGTCGTTGATCCAATCCGTCGGGTGTTCCACCAGCGACCAGAAATAGTCGTCCAGGTTGAGCATCAGGAAGCGCAACCCCTGGCGTTCCAGCCGCTCCGTGAGTTTCACCGTCGTCGTCGTCTTGCCCGAGGAACTCGGTCCGCTCACCCACATCATGCGCAACGGATCCCCGGAATTCAGTCGCGCCATGATTTTGCCCGCCGCCTCATCCAGCGAGGCCTCATAGACCGCGATGGATTCTTCCACCACCGGTTGGAGCCGGCCGGAGCGGATGATCTCGTTCAAGCCCGCCACGGTGTCGCAGCCGCGCGCCCGATTCCACGCCAGCGTCCGCTCCATGTGCGCCTTCGGAAAGCCATTGCCGGCAAACTGCGCCGGCGTGATCGCGCCCTCGCGCAACCAGTGCCGCCCCCAGCGATAGCATTCGTAGGCGTCCGCCGTGTTCTGGAAGCCATAGCTGCGCAGGACGTGCAACACATCGTCCTGGATGACCTCGATCGTCGGGGGGAAGTTCGTGATGAGATGGTGCGGGTCCGAGTTGAGGCAGATCACCACGGCGTCGGCCAGGAAATCCGCCAGCGCCTCGTCGCTGCCGCACGCGTCAAAGAGCCGCCCGTTGATGTCCGGCAGGTGGTCTTGGCGAAATCCCCCGATGGACTGCGCGGCATTGAGAATCGCCCGCCGGATGCGGTCGCCGTTGAACTTGACCAGCGCCCGGTTGCGTTTCTGGACTTTGACAATGCGGTTTTGGACGGCCATAAGCGGAGGTAGATTACTCCAAGCCGCCAATCCTTGCCAAAGGCTTTCCGACCGCGTCCGAAGGGGGCTTGGGCTGAGCTGGCAACGCTTACGGTTTGGCTCGGAACGCGGCGATCTCAACTCAACTTCGGCGTCGGAACAAGAGACAAGCCGCCCCCAACACCAGCAACCCCAGGCTGGCCGGCTCCGGCACCTCCAGCACCATGTAGAGATTCCCAATCAGTTCCTCGTGCAGGTTGGTCGGGGGGTAGCCGAAGGCTCCGCCATCACTGAAGATGACTCTGTGAATGGGGGTCGGCGATATGAACCCGAAAAACTGGGAGTCCGGTCCTGACGGCGCCGTGAAAGTGAAGACCTCACCATTGTCCAGCGTGACGGTCGCGGTAAACGACGACTGCCACGGGGACAAGGAACTCGAGTAGTTCGCACCAAACGCCCGCGCCCCCGTGCCGAAGTGGATACCCAACGGCCCCCAGCCATCGAACTGGTGCAGCACGGGGCCAAGCGAACTGTACGAGCCGCCAATCGCCCTGTGAAGATATGACCCAGTGAAAGTCACGCCTGAGAGCGTCAGTACGGGACCAATCACGGACGCCGGAACCTCATCCAGGGAGAACGTAATGCTCTGGCGATTCCCCGGGACGTCCTGACACGCTTCCAGGAAAGCGCTTCGGTCGAAGTAAGTGGTGCTTTGGGACCAGCCTGAAGGAGCGGATACTATCAGGAGGAACGCGCAGCGGACGAATCGCGAAAACGTTGTTGTCATTACGGTGGTCTGATTTCAGCGGTTAAGGACCGCAACGGTTGGCGGATCGAAGCGGCATGAATGCTTGCAGCGCGGCAAGTACCACCCATGACGCGCACAGGGCAATCTGCCATCTCAGGCGGCAGTCCGTTTCCATTCTGTGTTTGGCGCTCATCCTTCCTTCCGAGCCACTCCACTCGTTCGGTCGCAAGAGCTTGTACCCGCTCCTCCCTTCGGTTGCCAGCCCGAAATCTGGAAGCGCGATGCTCAACGGTTCAAACGACGGGGCACGGTGCGTTCGGCGCTTTGGCCTAGGTGGCCTGACGCAAATACCGGATGGCTGGGCCTGGACAGTTGTTCAGCATCCGGGATCGAACCCGGTTTCCCGGTAACGCGGGCGCAAGTTCCATCGTCCACGAACAAGCTCATTGCCCAAGGCAATGGCCAGACAAGTTTTTCGATTCACCAGTAGCAATGCCTTTCGGCTATGGTCCTACCGCGTGAACACAGCCAGCACATCGCGGTCGGAGCCTTGGCGGGAACGCACTTGTTTCCGGGACGCAGGCGCGCACAATCGCAACGTCGCTGCCACCACAGCCCGGACGAGGCAGCACACGGAGGCGTGAATGAAACATGCGGATATCCAGAAGATTCGTGACGCCGGCTTGATCACCGACGAACAGCAACGCCAAATCAACGAGCAATTCCAGCTCAAGGAAGACAGCAACCGCTTCCTCGCCATCATCTCGTTCGTGGGCGCCATCCTGGTGGCGGCCGGCATTGTCCTGCTGATTGCGTCCAACTGGGAGGAGATCCCGCGGGGCGTGAAGCTCACGGCGGGGTTGGTGTTGATGCTCGGCGCCCACGTCGCCGGGTGGTGGTTGCGGGAGAAGCCCATCGCCGCATCGGATGGGGAAAGGTCGGCCGTAGGCCGGGTGAGGGGACTGTTTCCAAAGACGGGCGAGGCGCTGTATCTTGCCGGCTCGCTGCTGTTCCTCGGCAACATCGCGCTCGTTGGCCAGATCTACCACCTTACCTCACGGCCGCCGAACGCGATCCTGCTCTGGTGGGCGGGCATCGCGGCGTTGCCTTGGCTGCTGAAATCCGAAGTCCAGCATCTCCTCGTCCTGCTCGCGTTCGGCATCTGGTTCGGCATGGAGGCAAACACGCCGGGCAGCGTGGCCTATCTACAGGACGCATCCCAGTTGCTCGCGTACGCCTTGCTGGGTTTGGTTTATTTCGGTCTGGGGCTGGTGCTGCGCCGGAGCGGCTTTGCCAGCTTCGCCAAGATTACGGAACGCTTGGGCTTGCTGGTGGTGCTGGTGTTCAGCTATCCGCTCACCTGGCGAGGATTCATGGGCAGATTCCACGACGACCAGTCGGGCGTCTGCTGGTTTCTGCCGGCCCTGGCGCTGCTGGCCATGCTGCTGGCAGCCCTCGGAGCCAAGAACCTGGCTCTGGACCGGCAGTGGCGATGGACCTGGACGCTGGCGCTTGTCGCCGCCGCCGGGCTGTTGGTCGCGGCATTCTACGCGCCGCACGAGCGAATCTGGGGCTGGCATCGTGAGTTCACGCCGGTCAACGCGGGCGCGGCGCTGGCGCTGTTCGTCTTCTGCCTGCTGCAAATCCAGGTCGGCCTGCAGGAGCGCTCCACCTTCCTCGTGAACCTCGGCGTCGTGTTCATCGCGCTGGACATCGTCGCCGCCTACCTCGGGCTCTTCGGATCGATGGCGTTTACTGGGTTGATGTTTGTGGTGTCCGGCGTGTTTCTCATCGTATTCGGTGTCTATCTTGAAAAGAAGCGGCGCGCGCTGATGCAGCAAATCAAGGTTGCCCGGATCGGAGTGGAGGTGCCGTCATGAAGCGCAACTGGTTCATATTGATCCTCGCCCTGCAGAGTGCCTGGGTGCTCTACACGGTGGCCGTCCAAGAAGTCGCCCTCCGCGAGGGCGCACCCATCCTGCTGGAGACCGAACGCGTGGATCCGCGCGATCTGCTGCGCGGCGATTACCTGATCCTCAACTACAAGATCAGCAGTGTGCCAACGAATCTGTTCTCGCCACCGGTGAACAAAGACCTGCCCGCTGGTACGAAGGTGTTCGTGGCACTGGAACCGCGTGGCGAGTTCTACGTCGTCACGCGGGCGAGCACAAACGAGTTGCAGCCTGCCGCGGGAGAACTTCGGGTCAAAGGGCGCAGCATAGGAACGTGGTGGAACCAACCCAACTCGGTTCACGTCGAATATGGCTTGGAGAAATACTTCGTCCGCGAGGGCACGGGCAACCCGACCGGCAAACTCACCGTCCAAGCCGTCGTGCCCAAGTCCGGCCGTGCCAGCATCAAGCAGGTCTTCCTCGATGGCAAACCCTATGCCGAGGCGATGAAAGCCGAACCGCAGTAAAGCGAGTCTTGATCTTGCCAGCACCCAGAACTCACTCAGCGCGTGGTGAGTCTGGAGCCGCACTGAACGTGCTGTCGGCATCTTGCCGACAGAACCATCTGAACAAGAGATGGATCTTCCGGCAGGATGCCGGAAGCACGCTTGGGGCCAGCAATCACCGGTGACGCGTGCGACTGCGCGTTCTCTGCTTCTCCTCCGTTGCACGATCCGCTTATCATCACCCCGTGAGCGAACTCACGGTCATTCTTCAACAAGTCAATCAAGGCGATCCGCACGCGGCGGACCGACTTCTGCCGCTGGTTTACGAGGAATTGCGCCAACTCGCCGCCCGGAAGATGGCGCGTGAAACGCCGGGTCAGACGCTTCAAGCCACGGCCCTCGTCCACGAAGCGTGGCTCCGCCTCGGTGGTGATGCCCAGCCCGGCTGGCAGAATCGCGCCCACTTTTTTGCCGCGGCTGCGGAGGCCATGCGCCGCATCTTGATTGACAACGCGCGCCGGAAACTGGCCCAGCGCCATGGCGGCGGCGCGGAGCGCGTGTCTCTCGAAGGGCTCGACCTTGCCGCCAGCATGGACGACGAGCAACTGCTCGCGTTACACGAAGCGCTCGATCAACTGGCGACACACGATGCGGTGAAGGCGCAGGTGGTGAAGCTGCGTTTCTTCGCCGGGCTCACAAACGAGCAGACCGCCCAGGTGCTGGGCGTTTCTGAGCCCACCGTGAAGCGCCATTGGACCTACGCGCGGGCGTGGCTCTATCGCGCGATGAACTCTGAGCTCGACAAGTTACGGCCGTAGCAATCTCGATCAGGGGCGTGCATCGGTTGGAGGCATGCCTTCTCCGCGCTTGGCCGGCCGGCGAAACCAGCGACCCAGCCGCGCGCCGTGGCGCACATACGCAAACGCTCCGAGTGCCACCAGCAATCCCGCTACCCCCAGACCGATGATGAACGGTTTGCGCGCTACCAACCCAAGGTCCACCAGCAAATAGCTGCCCAGCCCGCACGCGATCAAACCGCCCACCAGCATCCGCCAGCGCGACCGGAACGGCGCGAGCACGGCGAAGAAAACCGCCGCTGCCAGGTAGATCCACACATCGTAGCGCACGAGCGCGTCGTCGCGATGCCCCAGGGCGTTGGCAAACAGGGCGCTGATGACATGGACCAGCGCGAGTACTTCGAGCCATTTGCTGGCGCGGCGCAGGTCGAGGCTCGGCGCACGCTCGGCAAACAACATCAGCAGGAGAAACACCACGCCGTTCAGCACGAGCGAAAAGGCCTTCAGCCGCTCGGCATCGAAATAACTCCAGCGCTCCGCGGTCACGCCGAGCATTTCCAGGGTCGGCCCGCTGAACGCCACCACGTCCAGCCCCACGACGACGGTCGCGAGGGCAATGAGATGAAACGGCATCGTCCAGCGCACGCGCCCGGCGCGTTCGAGGGCGAGCGCTGCGATTTCCATGGCGCCGAGCGGCAGACACCACAGGGCCTGGATTTCCGGTTCCCGGTCCAGCCAGTTGAACGGCAACAGGAGGCCGATGTACGTCATCGCCGCGAGCACGGCGGTTGTCCAGGCAAAGCCCGTCATCTTAAGCCGCCACAATCCAAACGCGGAAACGCACAGCGCCGTCAGCGATGCCGCCAACACCTGTTGGTTGGTAAACGTGCCTTCGAAGAGCTGCCTGATGCCAGGCATCGCCGTGCCGAGCACGTGCAACTCCGCGAGCAGGGCCAGTGTGGCTGGGGCAATGGCCAGCGCGGCGCCAGCAAGGAAGGTTGCCGCCGCCAGACTGTCCCCGGCCCGACGCGCGCGGTGTCCGGCCAGTAGCAGGGCAACGGTGAAGGATACAGGCAATACCCATCGCCACGGCGGTGTCAGTTCGTCGCGCAGCATCCACACCATCAGTACCGTCGCCACCACGGTCAGCCAGGTCGCCGCCGAGAGGATCGTTTGCAGCGGCGTGATGCGGCGCGCGTCAATGATCCAGTGGTCCTCGTCGGCCAGCAGGCGGCGATGAATGATCTCCAGCGCGTCGTGTTCTTCGCGCGAGATGATGTTCTGGCTTTGCCACATCTGCGCTTGGGTCGCCTGTTCGCCGATGGTGCGGCGTAACAGGTCGTCGTAGAGCTTGGGCTTCAGCCGCACCGGTTCGCCGACAAGGTAGCGACCCAGTTCGAGCGCAACCTGCCCGGCGCTGGGCCGGTCGGCAGGATTCCAAGCGAGGCAAGCCAGGCAAATCGCCTGCAAATCCTCGGGCACGCCCACGGCCACTTCGCGGAGAAATGGTGGCGCCGTGCTGGCGATGGTCTCGAGGACCTGACTGATCGAGTCACCCGCGAACGGCGCTTTGCCCGTGAGCACCTTGAACATCAGACTGCCGAGCGAAAACACGTCCGACGCCGCGCCGAGCGGCTTTCCCAGCGCCTGTTCGGGCGACGCGTAAAGCGGTGTGCCCGCAAAGCCGTGTCCCAGCCTGCTGGCCTCTTCGAGCGACAGCGCGAGACCGAAGTCCAGCAGGCGTGGGCGCAGGTCCGGTCCGACAAGAACGTTGTCCGGTTTGAGGTCGCGGTGAATCAGCCCGCGCGCGTGGGCCACGGCAAGCCCGCGCGCCACCTCGCGCAGCAGCCCCGCCTTCTGCGCGAAGCTCAGTTGCGCGGCGAAGCGGTCAATGGCGAAGCCTTCGACAAATTCCATGACGATCGCCGGCGGATCGGCTTCGTCGAGCACGGAGAAAATCGTGACCACGGCGGGATCGCTGAGCGCGGCGGCGCTTCGGGCTTCGTCCAGGAGACGGCGGCGTACCGGTTCGTCGCCACGCTGGTGCAGAACCTTGATGGCGACGCGGCGATTGAGCTTTTCGTCATGCGCGGCGTAAACGACGCCCAAGCCGCCCTCGCCCAACTTGCGCTCCACGCGAAAACCCGGAAGCCGGGGCGCCGGCTCCGCGCTCCCGGACGGCGTTACGCGCTCGTGACCGCGCAGCTTCCGCACGTTCAGCCCCGCCTGAATCCGCTCCCGCGCCTCCTGCCGCAAGGCTTCGGGCAACTGCCCGAGGAATGGCTCCATCTGCGCGGCGGTCGGATTCGCCGAGCCGCGGAGGAAGGCGTCCGCGTATGCGGCGGGGTTCAGCGCTGCCGTGCCGTGGGTAATCGCTGGGGGCGACGCTGCGGGCGGCGGAGGCAGAACGGGCGGCGTCTTCAGGAACGCGCCCGCGGCGTCGTGCGCCCGAAGCAGCGACTCCACTTCGCGGAGCAGGGCTGGTTCCTGGCCGCAACGGGCGGATAAGAATCGGGCGCGTGCTTCGCCACGCGGCAGTTCAACTGCCTCGGCAAACACGTCTTCGGCATGGGCCGTGGACTTGTCCATTGCGCATCGAAACCCGGCCGTGACTGTAGCAGCCGCGGCGGATGCGGCCAGTGAAAAGCCACCTGAACCAAAATCCTTGATCCGTTTCGCCGACAATTCTCGCTTTACGTTAATGAAGACATACTGCCGGGACGAAACCGGTAACAACGAACGGCGATCGGGTGACTGGTCGCCCAATAGAAACAACTCGACCATACCAATATGAAGAAACGCAATCTCATCGCCGTGGGCCTGGCCGCACTGCTCTTCAGTGCCTGTATCCCTTCAGTGAATCCGTTCTACACGACGAAAGACGTTGTCTTTGACGCACGACTGCTCGGCGAGTGGCAGGCCAAGGACACCACTGATCAGGAGTGCTGGAAATTCGAGCAGGACAAGGACAATGCCTACCAGCTCACGGTCACAGAGAAAGAGGGCAAGGAGGGCAAGTTCACGGCGCACCTCTTCAAGCTCAAGCACGAGCTTCTTCTCGACCTGATCCCGAGCGACTGCAACTTCGCGGAGAAGCAGGCGGACTTGGTGTCGTTTTCGATGTTCCCCGGTCACCTCTTGGTCCGCGTCTCGCAGCTCGGGCCGGAATTGAAGCTCGCCATGACCGACTTCGACTGGCTCGCAAAGCACCTCAAAGCTGATCCGAAAACCCTCGCGCATCACCTCGAAGGCGAACGGGTGGTCCTCACCGCCCCAACCCGGGACTTGCAGCGCTTCGTGTTGAAGCACCTCGACAAGGGCGAACTGTTCGGAGAGCCTAGCGCGATGGTGCGCAAGTCGGCTGCCGCTGCGAGATAAGGCATCGGTTTCGAACCAAGGCCGCGTTTGCCGAAGCGTGTTGCACGGATGAAAAGGGCGAGTTTGCTGATCCTCTCGGCCGCCGTAAACGTCGCCCTCGCGGTGGCGGCGGTGCAACTGCTGCGCCCGCCCGTCAACCCGCAGCCGCCGCCCGCAGCAGCACCGGTGGCGCAGGCCCAAGTTGTCCGCGTCGTCACCAACCTTCCGCCCGAGACCACCTTCGTCACGAACGCCTTCCATTGGCGGCAGCTCGAATCTACGAACTACGATGCGTTCGTGGCCAATCTCCGCGACGTCGGCTGCCCCGAGCGGACCGTTCGCGACATCATCGTGGCGGACGTCTGGAGTCGCTACCTTGCCGCCAAGCGAAGCGAGGATTACTCGCTACCGTTCTGGGAGAGCGGCCCTCGCCGTGCGGCGGCCGAGCGTGCCCGCGAAGCAGCGTTGATCCAGTTGAAGGCGGACTTGGCCAGCCTGCTGCAGCGGTTGTTCGGGATCGCGTGGTCACCGTCGGTGCAACGCGGCGCGTTTGACGAGGGGCAATTGCTTTGCCGGGTGTTGCTGGGCGACGTCACCGAGGAACAGTTCGAGAGAGCGGTGGGATTGCTGGGCCGCGTGGAGGATCTCAAGGACGAGGCCCGCTGGCAGGCCCGCGACATCCTCCTTGACGAAGACTACGCCGCGCTGGCCCGGCGGCGCGACGACTTGGAGCGCGCCCTGCGTGCCGTCCTTTCGCCGGCACAGTTCGAGGAGTTTCGGGCTCGCGTCGGCGTGGCCGAGCGTCTCTTGGGTAACTTGTTTGGGAGTGATGATTTCGAGGGCCTGGAGCCGACGCCCGACGAGTTGCGCCGGATCGCCTTGGCTCAGACCGAAGTCTGGCCGCTGGGCTGGGAGATGTTGGACCTCGAAGACTCCGAAACGGACGAACAGAAAGAAGCGCGCGAGCAAGCCATGAAGACGCGCATGCGCGGCATCCTTGGGGAGGAGCGGTACGCCGAAACGGAACGGTTGCGGGATGGCGACTACCGGAACATCCATCGTTTCGCCAAGGAGAATCAACTACCCAAGGCCATCGCCCACCAACTGCACGAAATCCAGAAGCTCGCCCGTGACGAGGTCCGCCAGGCGCGCGAGGACAAATCGGTCGGGACGGACGCGCGCTCGGAACGCATCGCCGCGGTGACCGCCGCGGTGGCCCCGCAGGTCAGCGAATTGCTCGGCCCGAGGGTGTTCGCCAGCTATCTCCAGCAGACGGGTCGCTGGGTGACCAACGCCAACCAGCTATGAACCTGCGCCCGTGGCTCATCGGATCGCTGGTGCTGAACGCGATGCTCGCGGGCGTCGTCGCGTGGGCGGCGATGGCGCGGCGCGACGTGCCCGTCCCGTTCTCCGTGGCCCGGCAGCTCACCAATCGGACCCTGCGCGTGCGGACCACCGTTCAGGAATCTGCGCCCACGGTGGTCGCGGTCAACGCGTCGTTTCACTGGGGCGACGTTGAATCGGCCGATTACCGGATTTACATGGCGAACCTCCGCGCCATCGGTTGCCCGGAACGCACCATTCGCGACATCATCGTGGCCGACGTGGACCAGCTCTTCATTCAGCGCATGCGCGAGCAGTTCTACCCCTTGCACCAGCGTATCTGGTGGATGTTGGCCAACCAGGAGAAGGCCAAAGAGCTGGGAGACGCCACCGAGAAGCAATGGGACGCCCTGGTGAACGATCGCAAAGCCGTGCTGAAGGAGTTGATTGGCACGGAGGAACCGTATGCCCGCGACGACGAGGAGGAATCCGAGAGCCGCGAACGTGCGCATTGGGCGCACACGCTGGATTTCCTGCCACCAGAGAAACAGGACCGAGTGCTGAGCTTGCGAAAGGCGACCGAGACGGCGATCCGCGAGCTTTGGGTGACCGACCGGGAACTCACCCATGAGGAGCGCCAGCAGCGGCAGCAGCGCCAGCGCGAACTGGAAGCGGACCGCGATCGGCAATTGGCCGAGGCGCTGACACCCGACGAGTTGGCCGAGTATCAGCTCCGCACTGCAGACGGCGTGAACCAGCGTCATCGCCTGTCTCGGATCGAGGTTTCTGTGGAGGAAGTGCACGCGATCGCATCGATCAACACGCAAATCGGTCAGCAGCAGCGCCAAGTGACCGGGGACAACGCCGAGGCGCGGCAGCGACGGCAGGAGATCGCTCATGGTGCCGACGCCCAGCTTCAGGCCGTCCTCGGCGAAGCGCGGTTCGCGGAATACCAGCGCGCGGGCGACGATCGCTTCCAGCAGATCAGCCAGGTCGTCGAGCGGTACGGGTTGCCAGAAGATAAAGCGGTGTCGGTTTACGACCTGCAGGTCGAGGCCCAAGCCCGTGCTGCCCAGGTGCGATCGGACACCGCTCTCCCGGCCGAGGAACGCCAGGCCCTGCAACAGGCGATTCGCGACGAAACGGAGCGGTCGCTCAAGGCCGCGCTGGGCGCGAAGGCCTTCGCCACTCTCGAGCGCCGCGGTGCCGCCGGCTGGCTCAGCGAATTGACCAAGCTCGAAAAGTAAACGAGCCACAACGCCACGCCCATTTCGCAGACTGCGGACGGTCCCCGTCCGCAGCGCTAGCCTTCAACCCGGCGGTTGGCGACTATTCAGAGCCGCTTCTGTGTTCGGCCCGCTGCGCCCGGAGACCGGTCGCGGTCCTTGGATTGCGATTCTGCCACGCTGCATGTCTCTCTCAGTTTTTCCTGGGGTTCGCATTTTTAACACGTCGTCCGCTGTTTCCTCTCGGTAACCGACCCCGCCGGCCCGCAGTTATTCCGTTTGAAATGGCCGGAGAATTGATCGTGGGTTTACCGCGTAATGTGGCCCGCCGGGAGGGGGCGCAAGAATTGGTTGGAAACGCACCCCCTGATTGAGGAACATTCCCACCATGACAGAGTCGGAGAAAGCGGCGACCACGGTGGCGACCGTGGATGAAATCCAGTCGGGCTGGCGGGAGCTGGGTCTGCGCGTCGGCCAGCTCGAATTCGAGCGCGCCCGCCTGGAGCAGGAGAACAAAACCCTGCGCACCCTCCTGGAGCGGATTATCGAGCACCGCCAGAAGTCGCACAGCGAGCTGGTGTTGCTGATCACGGGACTGATCAGCAAACTCCCGATCAACGACGTGGGCGTGCTGGTCACGCGGCTCATGGAACACAACACCCACGTGGCCGAGGTCTGCACCGCGCTCGCCAAGGGCAAGGCCGACGCGCCTCTCCCGCAACCGAACATCCTGAAGGCGCTGGATCAGACCAAGCGGGATTTGGCCGAGACTGCGAAGAAGGCGGCGGAAGATTTGCTCCAGTCCGATGTGCCCCTGGAGACCGACCTGCTGCGCGCCGTGGTCGCGCACCCGGAACAGTTTTATTCGTCCAAGGTCGTCCGCGCGAACCGCGCTTACCTCAAAGGCCAGTTGCCGCGCGAGCGGGTGCTCCGCGAGTTCGGCGAGGCCGCGCTGCCGCTGTTCAACGACCTCACCACGGACGCCAAGCGCAATCCCAATCCGAAGCCGGACGAGATCATGCTCGGGTTCAAGCCCGAGTTCGAAACGTTGCTCCCGCAGCAGACCGCGTTGCCGGCGGACAAGCGCGAAGCCGTGCTCGCGCTGCAGCGCCGCGTGTTGCGCAGCCGGTCGTTCTCCGAGCAGGGGCGCACCCAGCGCAACGCCTTCCACCGGTTGTCGTTCGTCCTGGACCTGCTGCACTACTACGAAAACCAGAACACGGAGACGCCCGATGTGGTCTTTGCCCAGCGGCTGCCCGCCTTGATCGAGCAACTCGTCGTGCCCAGCCCGCATGACAAGCTCGACGAGAAACTGCTCGGGCAGGCCGAGGAACTGCTGGCCTTCATCATCGCGCCAGATCACCGGTTGATGGTCATCAACAACATTGGCAAGGGCGGCGGCGTGGCGCGAACCCTGAAATTCGTTCTCCGGCTGCGCGCCGAGAAGGTGCAGGACGAACACGAGGTCATCGCCGAGTTCATCCGGCATCTCATCCTGCCCCAGGAGCCGCCGGCGCCGGAGGCGGTGACGGCCCTCCTGCGACTTGTTCATCCGGAAATGCGCACCGCGGTGGTGCGCGCCATCCGGTCCACCGACCGCATTCGCCGCGACGACGCCGAGGCGCTGGGCAACGCGGTCGCCAAGGAACTGGGCTTGACGGGATTGGAGATTACCGGCAGGGCTGGGTCGGCGCTGAGTCCAGAGGTCGAACGGCAGGTGGCCTGGGACCGCGTCAAGGACATGATCGCCAGCCGGGCGGATCCGGCCCTGATTGCCGCCGCGTTCCGTGACCGGCTGCACGCGCACTACGATGCGGAGGAACTGAAACTGAGCTGGCTCATGCTCGTCGAGGCCGACGCGATCTCCTTCATCCGCATTTTTTGTCATTTCCCGTACCTCGCCGACGGGCGGACGGATCCCATTGCCCAACCGGTGATGGCGTCCTTCGTCACCCGTCTGACGCACGAGAAATATGCGGTGATCTACCACAAGGTTGTGAACAGCCTGAAGAACATGTTCAAGGCCAAGCCCGACAGTCCGACGCTGGTCAACTTCCTGGCGCTGGTGCGTTGGGTGGATGCGGAAGCCGCCGCCATGCTGGCCAAGGATGTCGGTATGAGCGTCATGCCGCATTAGGGCGGCCGCCAAAACTGATTGCCGGCAAGGTCAGGTTCGCAGTTTCTGCGAGCTGCGGCGCATGCCGTGGGTCTGATGTCCGACGAAGCGGCGCGTCGGGCAAGGGGCGAAAGGCAATGGCGGTCACGGCGAACGAAATCCCCACACCGCTGAGGCATCGGACCGCGGACAGTCTCTGTCCGCAGCGCGGGGAAGCCACCCGCTGGGGTGCAGGTCCCGCTGGGATTGGCAGGTTGTGCCGCTGCGCCCGGGGACCGGGCGCGCTCCTAGCCGCCACTTCCGTTCACACCGCGTCGGGCAAATCCACTTGCCCGCACACGCCGGGGCGCAATAGTCTCGGCGTCCAAGCTCAATATGAACACGCGTGTCACCCGTCGGCGCTTTGTCGCCACCACGGCCCTTGGCGCTTTGGCTGGCCCGTCCTTGCTCGCCGCCGCCCAATCGCCCCAGGTTCTCGCCCGAACGCCAGCCAAGCCGGTCGTCATCGCCTCCGCCAACGGCAACAAATCCAAGGACCCCGACGGTCTGACGTGCGTCGCCAAGGCGTTCAAGATGATCACTGGCGGCACCGACGTGCTCGACGCCGTGATCGCCGGTGTGAACATCCTCGAACTCGATCCAGAAGACACCAGTGTCGGTTACGGTGGTCTGCCGAATGCGGATGGCGTGGTCCAACTCGACGCGTCGGTGATGCACGGCCCGCGCAAACGCGCCGGCGCGGTGGCGTGTCTCGAAGGCGTGCGCACGCCTTCGGTCGTCGCGAAGGCCGTGATGGAGCAGACCGATAATCACTTGCTGGTCGGACGCGATGCCCGCCGGTTCGCGCGCAACCTGGGTTTCAAGATCGAGGCCGACTTGAACACGGAAAAGTCCCGCATGCTCTGGCTCGAATGGAAACGTCGCACCGATCCCGATCACTACCTCAACCCCAAGGACCGTGCGGCCGCGTGGCATCGCGCCGGGCAACAGATGGCCGCCGAAGGTTTGATTGATCCCGACCACTTCTACGGCACGATCAACTGCAACGGCGTGAACGCGAAGGGCGAGGTGGCCGGCGTGACGACCACCAGCGGGCTGGCCTGGAAGATCCCGGGCCGCGTGGGCGACTCGCCCATCCTCGGCGCGGGGCTCTATGTGGATGGCGATGTTGGCGGGGCTGGCTCGACGGGGCGGGGCGAGGCGAACCTGTTCGGGCTTTGTTCGTTCCTGATCGTCGAGCTGATGCGCGGTGGGGCGTCGCCGAAAGACGCCGGCATGACGGCGCTGAAGCGCGTGGCGGCGAACACAATCGAGAAGCGTCTGCGGAACAGCCGCGGTCAGCCAAACTTCAGCGTGAATTACTACATCGTGAACACCCGCGGCGATTACGCGGGAGTGTCGCTTTACGAGTCGCGCTACGCCGTCTGCACGGAAGCCGGCCCGCAGACCTTGCCGACCGAGGCTCTGTTCACCGGCAAGCCGACGGACTGAGATCGCGCGGACTTTATGAACACACAAGGCTCTGCCAAGTCACCGTTGATCTGGTACGCCATCACGGCTGCGGTGGTCAGCGTGCCCTTCACGATCATTCACTTGATCGCCAAACCCGATGACGCGCCCATCTCGCCTTTGCAGCACGTGGCGGCGGCGCTCGCCAACTTCTTCGGCCCGTGGGGCGTGGTGCTCGTGCGGTTGGTGGACTTCCCCAACGCCGGGATGCGGTCGTTCAGTTGGGCGTGGGCGATTGGCCTGACGGTGATCGGAGGCTTGCTCCTCACCCTGGCGTCGCGAGTTGCCCGACGGCCCGCGCGACTGCTGCTCACGGCGCTGTGGGCGGTGTTTGTGGTTGTCTGGTTCCTCGTAGGGCTGACGCAGATCGCGGACGGACTGCTCTGAGCGGCGTCATCGCCAGCCAGATTGATCGTGTGCCCGAACACAACGCGACCGTTTCGACTGCAACTCACCGGGAATTACCTTGCTGCCTTTTTCGGCGTGCCTATGATCGCCCGCGATGACACGGCTGCCGCCACTGTCGCTTTTGCCGCGGACACTGTCCCGATGACACTGTTCGGCGTTTCTGAATTCCTGCCATGACTCCAGACCCCAAAGAGAACCATATTGACTACGTCGAGTTCCCTGCCGCTTCGGTTGCCGCTTTGCAGGCGACGAAGCAGTTTTACGCCGATGTGTTTGGGTGGTCGTTCCAAGAGTGGGGGGACAAGTATGTGGACACGAAAGGCAGCGGCATCGCCTCCGGCGTCAACGCCGATCCGGCGCATCGGCCTCCGGCTCCGCTCGTGGTCCTGTTCACCGCGAACCTGGAGGCCACCCGGGCGCGCGTCCTCAAAGCCGGCGGCACCCTTGCGAAGGACATCTTCTCCTTTCCCGGAGGACGGCGCTTCGAATACGTGGACCCCGCCGGCAACCGGCTGGCCGTGTGGTCGCCCAAGTAACAGCACCTTCCTCGATCTCGCCAGGCGGAGCGATTGAAGCGGACTGTTGGCCCGGGCTGTCGCTGAACTGCGCCCTTTCAACGCAACCGCCACAACCCAGCCCCGCAGGGGCGAAACACGAATAGCTCCGGGTGAAACCCGGAGAACAATCCGAATCCAAGTCCTCCGACCCTGCAAGGGTCGGACCGTGGCGGAGGTAACTCGTTCGGCCCGTTCAGGGCCGGGCAGCTTTGGAACGGCTGTTCCGTGGGTTGCCACCCACGGCTATTCACATCGCATCCCTGCGGGAAAAGCGGTGGTGCGTTCGCACGCAACGCGACCGCCATCCCTGTTACAGGTCGTTACAAATTAGCCTTGCCGCCTCTCTCGCCCGGCCTATGATCGCCCACAATGACGGGTAAGCCAGGATTTGGCCGTTACCGCTGTCTTTGTTCCAATGCGGCGTCGAGAACGGCCGCCGGAGTACATTTGGTGCGTAGTCAAACACCGTTTCGGAGGACACTGAAATGATGCGAATTGAGAGAGGAGCAAAGCGAACCGCCAGGCCGGACATCTTCATTAGCCATTCGTCGCGCGACAAAGTCGCAGCCACCCAACTGGCCACAACCCTTAACTTTTGCGCTGTTGATGTATGGCTGGATGCTTGGGAACTTGAGGCAGGTCAAAGCCTAATCGACGAGATCGCAAGGGCAATGGACGATTCTCGGTATATCGCGATCTTGATTACCGAGAACTACAACAAGACGGTCTGGACCAAGACGGAGTACAAGAAAGCTCTGTCCCGGGAGCAAAAGGAGAATCGGACAGTTATGCTCCCACTGATCGTGGGTGAAGCTCAGATTCCAGGCTTTCTTGAGGACAAGATATACATTGATCTGCGCACAGAGTACTTCGTCGGCATAACCACGCTAGTTAGCATGATTCACAGGCTGGACAGGTTTCGAGTTACTCGGGCTCTCTCAAGTCGCCAGCCTGAAGACGTTAGCGGTGTTTGGAAACTACTCAAGTCGATCGGATTCAAGCCTTACGTCGTAACGGGCAAGGCTGACTTTGACGAAATGCTCAAGTTCGGGGGAGAACTACTGAAAGACGACTTTGCGCATTTCTACCCTCATGTGCTTCTCGAGAACGCGGCGGTCTCTGATCATGTCAAGACTCTCGTCCGCGAGCTGCTTTCAACGGGCTAAACAATGCAATCTTCGCACGAACCAGCGGCGGGCAGCCAGACGCTGGACAAGTGACGAGGGCCACGGACGTGTCACCGCTCCGGGTTGGACATCATGGGCGCTCTCCCCGTTATCGATCAACGTTAGGCCGGCGGCCAAAGAGCCGTAGGAAAGCGCCCACCAGCGGACCTTTCCTGCTCGAATAGCGCGCCGCCAATCCCGAATAGCACCGGGCCGCCGGAGAGAGTCACTGAAGCGCGGAAAGCACGATGTCGTCTTGGTCTCTTGCGACCTGTCGGACCGCTCACTCATTGCGCATAGCAATGACCGGGTCCAGCCGTGCTGCTCGCACCGCCGGAATCAAGCCCGCCACCAGCCCGACGATGATCAGCACCACCGTCGCGACTGCCAGGGCCGGAAGCGAAATGCCCAGGTGAACATCGCCGCGGCCCGACGTGTCCTCAAAGAGCGGGCCAAGCAGCGGTAGCGTTCCGATCAGATGGGTCAACACGGCGGCAACCAGCAGTCCGAGCAAACCGCCGAGCGCCGTTAGCGTCAGCCCTTCGAAGAGGATTTGCGAGAGGATGTGCCAGCGGCGCGCGCCGAGGGATTTGCGGATGCCGATTTCGCGCGTCCGTTCCGCCACCGACACCAGCATGATGTTCATCACGCCCACCGCGCCGATGCTCAACGTCAGCGTGCCGATGATGGAGAGCAACACCTGAAGCGCGAGGCTCATGTTGGTGACGAGGCTGCGAAATTCGTTCCAGTCCAGGATCATCACGGCGCGTTCGTCGCGCGTGCCGAAGTGATGCGCGCGCGCGAGGGCCGCCCGCAGGTCCGGGATGATGCGCTGGCGGAAACCGTTTTGCGCCGGCGTCAGGACGATGTCGTTGAGATAGCGCGCGTCCACCATCATGGCCAGCGTGCTGAAGGGCACGAAAGCCGAGCGCCCGTCGGGTGACGAGTAGTTGCTGATCTGGGTCTTCTTGTCCAACACGCCAATGACCACGAACCGGACGCCGTTGATCTTGATGTCCGCGCCGACCGCCGGCATGGCACTGAAGAGCTCCTTCTTCAAGTCCGCCCCGATGACCGCCACGCGCCGTCGGTGCAGCACGTCTTCCTCGGAGAGAAATCGTCCCTCGGCGCAGTCGGCCCGCCGGATGCGCCCAAAGGCGGCATAGACGCCGGCCACGCTGTAGTTGCGGGTGCGATAGCCGAAGTTCACCGGGAGGAAGCGCCGCAACTCGGGCGAGATGGCCTCGATCGTGGGGACGCCTTCCTTCAGCGTCTCAATGTCGCGCAGCTCCAGCAGAATTTTGCGGCCGGCCCGTTCCCCGCCGGCTTGCTCGCTGGTCTGGCCCGGGAAGATCACGATGAGGTCCTTGCCAATCTGATCGAACGCGCTGACCAGAGCCGTGGCGAAGCCATTGCCGTAGGACAGTAGGAGCACCAACGACGCGATGCCCCACGCCACGCTGAGCAGGGTGAGCAGCGAACGCAGCCGGGAATGGCTGAGCGCGTGAAACGCCTCGCTGAGGATGTGGCGGATCATCTCAGATGACGCAGTTAAACCACGGATGGACACAGATGGACACAGATGAAGGACACACGCACAGTCATGGAGCGCGACTGTGCTGAAAGCCAGTCGCAGCAGCCTCGAAAGCATGAACGTGCTGCGGCTGGTCTTCGACACAGCCGCGCTCCAGAATCTTTGTCGTTTGCGCAAGAAGTTCCAGAACTGCAATAAGGAAGACAGGCAAGCGAGAGCGTCAGGCAGTTTACCTGATGGCTAAATGGGAAGCTCACTCCGGAATCCGTGTTCATCAGTGTGTATCCGTGGTTGGTTTCCATTTCGGTTCTCTCCGCTGAATAGAGAATCATTCGTAGCGTAATGCCTCAACCGGCGTGAGCAGCGAAGCACGCCGCGCCGGGTACATCGCCGCCAGAATCCCGACCAACACCAGCGTGAAGAACGCCACGCCCGCGGTGAAGCGGGTGATGGGCAGGCCGGCGAACATCTGCGGCAGCGGGAGTTGCGCGACTAATTGGCTAATGACGACCGCGAAAGCCACGCCCACGACGCCGCTGCCCAGCGTGAGCACCAGGGACTCCAGGAAGAACTCCGTCAGGATGCGCTGCGGCGTGGCGCCGATGGCCAGCTTGATGCCGATCTCGCGCGTGCGCTCGGCCACCGCCACCAGCATGATGTTCATCACGCCCAGACCGCCCAGGCCCAGCGTGATTACGGCCACGAACGCCAGAAAGATTTGCATGGATTCAAACACGCCGTTCACGAGCCGTGCCTCGCGCACGGTGTCCCAGACCCACAACGCGCCTTCGTCGGCGGGCTCGAAGCCGTGACGGCGACCGAGCACGTGGCGCACTTGGCGCAAAGCCTCGGCATGTTCGTCCGCCGAACGCGGCATTAGGATGATGTTGTCGATCGC
Source organism: uncultured Verrucomicrobiota bacterium (assembly GCA_964634255.1). Lineage (GTDB taxonomy): Bacteria > Verrucomicrobiota > Verrucomicrobiia > Limisphaerales > MWDV01 > MWDV01. The sequence continues at coordinate 20,746 of CAZWJC010000043.1, forward strand.
GTCCAAGCCCACGAAGGGGCGCGGGTCGGGAAAGTGCCGGGCCATGGTCGAGTAGGGCATGAGGATCTTCTCGCCGTCGAAGCCGTTGTAGGAGTTGTTCTGGTCCTTCTTCTTGAGTTCGCCCACGACGGTGAACGGAATGCCCTGGATGCGCACGTTGGCGCCAACGGCGGGTCGGCTGGCAAAAAGCTGCTTCTTCACCTCTTCGCCGAGGATGCAAACCGCCCGGCGTTCGCGGAAGTCGTCGTCGTTCAAGGGGCGACCGGCGGCGAGGTTCATGGAGCGGATCTGCTGATAAACCGGCGCGATGCCGTGGGTGGAAAACGTGCCGGAGTTGTGCTGGCTGGCCGCGCCGAGGCTCCGGTCCAATTCGGGCGTGACCTGGCCCACGAGCGGGCATTCTTCCTGAATGGCCAGCACGTCGGCGTAGGTCAGTTGAACGGGGCGGCCGGCGCGTTGATCGCCCGCCTGCCGGCTGGTGCGTCCGCCCCACAGGATGGCGATGTCCGTGCCCATCACCGCCAGGCTTTGGCGATAACCGATCTTGAAACCGTCGCCGATGGCCATCATGAAGATGATCGAAGCGATCCCCCACGCGATGCCGAACATGGTGAGCGCGCTGCGGAGCTTGTGCGCCCACACGTTGCGCACCGTCTGGAGCAGAAGTTCGCTCCACCAGTTCATGACCCCCTCAAATCCTTGTAGCCGCCGACGTCAGTCGGCGCAAACTTAAGGCAATGGCGCGGACTGACGTCCGCGGCTACACGGGCTCGGAGATTCTGAAGCCCACTCATGGCAACACCAACTCGGTGCCTTCGGTGAGCCCTTCGAGCACTTCCGTGCGCTGGCCATTCGAGATGCCGGTCTTGATCGCGACCTTGCGGAAGCCCGCCTTCGCCGAGGCATCGCGCTGCTGCACCGAAGGCTTGCCGTCTTTGTCGCGAATCAGCGCCGCCTCCGGGACGAGCAAGGCGTTCTTGCGGTCTTCGAGGACGATTTCCGCGTTGGCGCTCATGTTCACGCGCAGCTTGCCTTGCGGGTTGGCGATGGAGACGCGTACATCGAATGTCGTCACGTTATCCCGTTGCCGGCCCATCGGCGCGATGCGGGTCACCTTGCCCTCAAACTTCTCTCCCGAGAAAGACTCGACGGTCGTCCGCACCGGCAGGTCCACGCGGATTTTGCCGACGTCCGATTCGTCCACCTGGCCCTCGACGTACACACTGCTCACGTCGCCGAGCGTCATGATGAGTGTGGCGGAGCTTCCGAGGTTGAGAATCGAGGACACGGCGTCGCCGACTTCCCGGTCGCGCGTCAGCACGATGCCTTTGATGGGCGAGCGAATCGTGGCGTTCCGCAAGTCCTCCTCGGCACGCTCGAAGGCGGCCTGGGCGGCGGCGACGCGAGCCTTTGCCTGCGTGACGAGCGCGGCGGCACTGCGCGCGGCGGCTTCCAGCAACTGCTGCCGGTTCGCGCTGACCTCGTGTCCTTTTTCGGCATCGTCGAGTGCCTGCTGCGAGGCGATCTTCTGCGCGAACAGCTCCTTGACCCGTTCAAATTCCCGGAGGGCAAACTTCAGCTCCGGGTTGGCCGCCTCGATGCGAGCCCTTGCCTCAGCCGCCATCGCGACTTGGAGGTTGGCTTCCTCGCCATCTTTGCCCGCCCGCGCGCCCCGCAACTGCGCCTCCAGATAGTCCTTGTCGAGTTCCGCGAGCACCTGGCCTTCCTCGACCTTGTCGCCCACATCGGCGGCGAGCACCTGGATGATGCCGTTGGCCTTGGATTTCACCTCGACTTTCGAGAGCGGCAGAATCCGGCCCACCGCCACGACAGACCGCGCGATGTCGCCGCGCTCGACCCGCGCCAGTTTCTCCGGCGGGATCGGCTTGGCCTTGCCCAAACAGGAAGCCAGCAGCCAGCCCAGGGCGCACAGAATCCCCAGGGCCGCCGCTATTCGATAGACCCAGCGCCGACGTTTCCGCGGTTCAGTCATTCAGGTTGCACTTATTACCCGCAGAATAGGCTGAAGGTTTCAAGAAAATGAAGCGGCAGCCAACCATGCCCAGCCAGCTTGCCAGGAATGCCGGTGAACTGTCTCATAAACCAGCCCCGCAAGGGCGAAACACGAATAACTCCGGGTGTAACCCGGAGAACAGCCCGATTCCAGATTCCCCGACCCTGCAAGGGTCGAACCGTGGCGATGGCAAATCGTTCGGCCCATTCAGGGCCGGACAGCTTTGGAACGGCTGTTACGTGGGTTGTCACCCACGGCTATTCACGTCGCATCCCTGCGGGATGATAGTGGCAGAGCTTGGCTGCGGCCCAGTCAGTACGGATAGATCGTCGTTGGACAGAGTCGCCGAGTGGTCTGCACTACCGTCATCAGGAACGCGACATGCGGGTAAGCTACGCCTTGTGAAACCGCCAACATCGGACCGCGCGGCGTCCTCGACGCGCAGCACACCGAAAGCGACGAGAGGGACGGCAAATCTGAGAGCTCATTTTCGATTCGCGGCTGCCGCGACTGGGGACCAGTCGCGGTCCGCTCGTTGGGGGGGGAAATCCTGCGCCAGCGAGTTTCGTCTTGTGAAGGCAGCGAAGCTCGACGCATGATCTAGCGGATGTTGGCCCGGACTCAGAATATAGGAAGACTGGTTTTACTCGCTCCCGTAATGAAACGAATCGCGTTGAACCTCCTCCGAACGCTAGTTCTTGGCTTGGCGCTCCATCTTCAACCCTCATCCGGTTTGGCTCAGGGCGTAGGGTTCAAGTTGCTCACCACGTTTACGAATCCTGCGCCAGTGAGCTACGACTCGTTCGGTGTTTCCGTGGCGGCGGTGGGGACCGATCGTGTGCTGATTGGGGCAGACGGCCACATGTTGATTCCATCGCCTTCCAGGGCGGTGTATCTGTTCAGCACCGACGGGGCATTACTCACAACCTTCACCAATCCCTCACCGACAGCAGACGACTACTTCGGCCACTCAGTCGCGGCGGTGGGAACTGACCGCGTGTTGATTGGTGCGTATGGCAACGACACGGGCGCGACCAACGCCGGCGTGGCGTATTTGTTTAGCACCAACGGCACATTGCTCGCCACTTTCACCAATCCCGCGCCGGCAATCGACGACTGTTTCGGTTGGTCCGTGGAGGCTGTCGGACCCGACCGCGTGTTGATTGGTGCGTCTCTTGCGGACGTTGGCTTACACGATGTCGGTGTGGTTTACTTGTTCACCACTAACGGCAAATTGCTCGCCACTCTTGCCAATCCTACGCCAGACTACAGCGACCGGTTCGGCCATTCCCTGGCAACAGTTGGGACCGACCGGATACTGATTGGGTCGCCTCTCGCAAGCGTGGGCTTTTACAGTGCTGGCGCGGCGTTTCTGTTCAGCACCGACGGCGTATTGCTCACCACTTTCACCAATCCCACGCCAGCCAGCAGCGACTGGTTCGGCTATCCCGTGGCGGCAGTGGGAACTGATCGTGTGCTGATTGGAGCGCCTTACGACAGCACAGCGGCAGAGTGGTCGGGAGCAGCGTATTTGTTCAGCACCAATGGCGACTTGCTCACGACTTTTACCAACCTTGTGCCAGCAGCCCGCGACTACTTCGGATCTTCAGTGGCAGCACTGGGAACCGACCGTGTGCTGATTGGGTCACCCTACGGCGACGCAAGTGCGGAGGATTCCGGGGTGGCGTATCTGTTCAGCACGAACGGCGACTTGCTCACGACCTTTACCAATCCTACGCCAGCCAGCAGTGATTGGTTCGGCGATCCCGTGGTAGCAGTGGGAACCGACCGCATGCTCATTGGTGCCTATGGCAACGACACGGGCGCCACCGATGCCGGGGCGGTTTATCTGTTCAGCCTCGCCGAGCAAACGCCCGCGCCAAGCTTGACCATTCTCATCACGCCCACCAACACAGTGGCCGTCTCTTGGCCCTCGCTTTCGACCGGTTGGACGTTGCAGCAAAACACCAACGGCGTGGCATCGGTCAACTGGAGCAATGCGCCCGGCCCGATTCAAGACGACGGCACGAACAATACGCTCATCGTCTCTCCGTCGGCGGAGAATCGGTTCTATCGGCTATTCAAGCCGTGAGGTTGAGGTCGGGTAGGGCGCGTCACTCTGTGCGCGCCTCCTTCCCGCCGTGCCAGCAACTGCGGAGTGCGGGCGGCTCGCAGGGACTGCGAGCCCTACCGAGGAAACTGCCTTGGGGCGCGGTTGTGCTGAAAGCCAGCCGCAGCAGGCCCGCCAAGCGCGGTCGGTATTGCCGCACACTGCCGCTGTCCGGAATGGACCGCGTGCCGTCCCGGCACGCAGCGCTGTGCCATGGAAGCAGGCGCTGGGATTTGCGACATCTGTTACCTCTTGAACCGCTGCGACCGAGGGACCGGTCGCGGTCCGGTGGCTGTGCGAAGTTGTGCCCGCTCACTGCCGTTTACTGCACCGCGTAAAGCACGACGGCGTCTTGGTCTTTCACGAACAGGCGGTTGCCAGAAACCACCGTGTGCGCGTGGGTTTGGGAACTGCCGACCTTGGTCCGCGCAACTTAGCCGCCTTCCGGCAAGGCGAATCGCTGCATGCCGGACCGGTCGCGGTCCGGTGGCTGCAGTTTCCGTCCGCCAGTTTGGCGGAATTGCATTGCGCGGGAGGCGTTGAATCCTACACTGGCGCGCCATTGGGATTTTGCGCTCAACCGATATGCAACCAAGCCTTGTTCGGACCAAAACTGCTTTGGCAAAGACAGTCTCTTTCTTCTTCGCTTCCACCTTGCTAGCCGCCATTTCCGGTGTCGCCGCGCCTGCGCCCTCGCCGGTCCTGTTGGCCAACCCAATGCAAGGCACGGATTCCGCCGGCGGGTTCTCGCACGGGAACACCTATCCCGCCATCGCCGTGCCGTTCCCCATGAACGCGTGGTCGCCCTACACCCAACCGGCACGGGATTCCTTCTATTACCAATATCGTCAAAACAAGTTCCGCGGCATCCGGCAGACGCACCAGCCCAGCCCGTGGATCGGCGATTACGCGGCGTTCTCGCTCATGCCGGTGTCCGGCAAGCTGGCGGTGAACGAGAACGACCGGGCGTCGGACTTCCGCCACGAAACCGAGGTCGTGAACCCGAGCTACTACGGTGTGCGATTAGACACGTGGAAGACCAAGGCGGAAGTGACGCCGACAGAACGCGCCGCGCGTTTCCGTTTCACGTTCGAGGACAGTGGCGACAGCTACGTGGTGCTGGACGCGTTCCCCGGCAGTTCGTCGGTGGAGATCATCCCCGCCGAGAAGAAGATCATTGGCTTCTGCCGCAAGAACAGCGGCGGCGTGCCGGAGAATTTCATGAACCACTTCGTGGTGGTGTTCGATCAGCCGTTCACGGCCCACGGCGTTTGGACGCCGGATTCCACCAAAGCGGGTGAAACGACGCTCAAGGGCGAGCATGTGGGCGCCTATTTAAAGTTCGATGTCGGCGCCGGTGGCGTGGTCGGCTGCAAGGTGGCGTCGTCGTTCATCAGCCCGGCCCAAGCGTTGCGCAACTTGGAGACGGAAATCGGCAACGCGGATTTCGAGACGGTGCGCGCGCGGGCGGAGGCGGCTTGGAACGACGCGTTCTCGCGCATCCAGATCGAAGGCGGCTCGGCCGAGCAGCAGCGCACGTTCTACACGGCGTTCTACCGGGCGATCCTGTTCCCACACAAGTTCTATGAGCTGAACGAGGCCGGCAAGCCGGTCTATTACAGCCCGTACGACGGCAAGGTGCATGACGGCAAGATGTTCACCGACTCCGGTTACTGGGACACGTTCCGGGCGGTGCATCCGTTCTTCAACCTGGTCTTCCCCGAGATGAGCGCCGACATGCTCCCTGCAATCCTGCGGGCGTATGACGAAAGCGGTTGGCTGCCGGCGTGGGCCAGCCCGGGCCATCGCGGCTGCATGATCGGCAATCACGCCTTCTCGCTGCTTGCCGACGGCTGGGTGAAGGGCATCCGCACGTTCGACCTGAACAAGGCCGTGGACGCGATGGTGCATGATGCCAACGCGCAGGGGCCGGATCATTGCCGCTCCATCGGCCGCGACGGCGTCGAGTTCTACAACAAACTCGGCTACGTCCCGTGGTCGAACGTCCGCGGTGAACCCAGCGTGGCCGAAGGAACGGCCAAGACCCTGGAGTATGCTTACAACGATTGGTGTGGCGCGTTGATGGCCCGGGCCGCGGGCCGCGAGGCGGACGCCGCGACGTTCGCGAAGCGGGTGATGAATTACGCGAACGTGTTCGACGCCAAGACCGGTTTCGTGCGCGGCCGCAAGGCGGACGGCTCGTGGACCGAGCCTTTCTATCCCGACGAATGGGGCGGCCCCTTCACCGAAGGCAGTTCGTGGCACTGGATTTGGAGCGTGTTCCACGACGTGCCGGGATTGGTCAAGTTGATGGGTGGCGACGAGGCGTTTGGGGTAAAGCTCGACGCGGTCTTCAGCGCCCCCAACACCGCTCGGCCCGGCACTTATGGGCGACCGATTCACGAGATGACGGAGATGGTCGCGCTCAACATGGGCCAGTACGCGCACGGCAACCAGCCGATCCAACACGCGATCTACCTCTACGACTACGTCGGCCAACCGTGGAAGGCGCAGTCGCGCCTCCGCCAGGTGATGTCGTTGCTTTACCAACCCACGCCCGACGGTCTCTGCGGTGACGAAGACAACGGCCAAACTTCTGCCTGGTATGTTTTCAGCGCGCTCGGCTTCTACCCCGTGTGTCCCGGCGACACCACCTATGCCATCGGCAGCCCGCTGTTTGATCGCGCGACGGTGAAGTTGCCCGGCGGTAAGACGTTCACGGTCGTCGCCGAGGAAAACGGCCCCCAGCGCGTTTACATCCGCGGCGCAAAGCTCAACGGCGACGCGTACGACAAGGTTTACCTCCAGCATGAGGACATCGTAAAAGGTGGCGAGGTCGTGTTCCGCATGACGTCCGCGCCCGATTACAAGTGGGGCACGAGCCCTGAAGCCCGCCCGCGCTGAGGATTTCCAACACCGCGACACCCACCCCACACCATCCTATGGCAAGCATCACGTCCACCCAATCGTCGCCCGGTTCGCAGGCCGGCAACGGCAAATCCTATCGCGCTTCGTTTGCGATCATGACCTCGCTCTTCTTCATGTGGGGCTTCATGACCGTGTTCAACGACATTCTGATCCCGCGGTTCAAGGAAGCCTTCACGCTGAATTACTTCCAGGCGATGCTCGTGCAGTTCGCGTTCTTCGGCGCGTATTTCGTCGGCTCGTTGCTTTACTTCATCATCTCTGCGACCGCCGGTGATCCGATCGCCAAGATCGGCTATAAAAACGGCGTGGTGATCGGCCTGCTGATTTCTGCCACGGGCAGCGCGTTGTTCTGGCCGGCGGCCGGTGCGGCGTCGTATCCCATGTTCCTGGCGGCGCTGTTCATTGTCGGCATCGGCTTTGCCATGCTGCAAATCGCTGCGAATCCCTACGTCACGATTCTCGGACCCGAGAAGACGGCATCCAGCCGGTTGAATCTCGCGCAAGGCTTCAACTCCATCGGCACAACCATCGGGCCGCTGATCGGCGGCTACTTAATCTTCCAGTACTTCGCCAAGAGCGGCGCGCATGGCGCAGAATCCGTGAAGATGCCTTACCTGGCTTTCTGCGTCATCTTTCTGGTGTTGGCGGCGATCTTCTTCTTCATCCACCTGCCGCACGTTGGCGAGGGTCACGTTGAAGCGGGCGCCGGGGCGTTGAAGTATCCGCACGTCGTGCTCGGCGTGATTGCCATTTTCATGTATGTCGGCGGCGAAGTTGCCGTGGGCAGCGCCATCATCAATTTCCTTGGCCAGCCCACCGTGGCCGGTTTGCCCGAGCTGGAGGCCAGCAAGTACGTGGCGATCTATTGGGGCGGCCTGATGATTGGACGGTTCATGGGGGCGGTCGAGTTGAGCGAAATGAAGGCGGCCAGGAAGCAACTGCTGCTGGTGGTCATTCCGCTGCTTGCGTATGTGCTGCTGTGGATCGCCAAGAGCGCGCCGCTGGATGCGATGCGTGGCGGCGCCGAAGGCTCGGTGTTCGGGCTGTGGCGCGAGCAGTTCGTGGCCAACTGGGCGGTGTTCAAGGTCTATCTGCCGTTCATCGGACTGTGCTGGCTGCTGTTCCAGTTCGGCAAATCGCAGGCAGGACGCACGCTCCTGATATTCTCGACCACGGTGGTGGCGCTGCTGCTCACGGCCATTCTGGTCGGCGGCAAAGTGGCCATGTGGTGTGTGGTGGCGGTCGGCCTGTTCACCTCCATCGGCTGGTCGAACACGTTCTCCCTCGCGCTCGAAGGCACGGGCGTTTACAAGAGCCAGGTGTCCTCGCTGCTGGTCATGGCCATCCTCGGGGGCGCCATCCTGCCGCCGTTGCAGGGCAAGATCGCCGATCTCACGCACAACCTCCAAATCTCGTTCATCGTCCCGCTGATCGCTTACGCGTATGTGGCCTTCTACGGTTGGAAGGGCCACCGCATTGGCCGTGACAAGATCGCAAACTAAAGAACTACCATGCCTGACTACTCCAAGGACCCGCGCATCGTCATGACGCTCGACGCGGGCGGAACGAACTTCCGCTTCACCGCTGTGGGCGCTGGGAAACCCGTTACCGAGACAGTCGCCATGCCCTCGAACGGCGACAACCTGGACCGTTGCCTCGCGAACATCGTGGAAGGCTTCAGCCGCGTGAAGGCGCAGTGCCCGACACCGCCAGTCGCCATCAGCTTCGCGTTCCCGGCGCCGGCGGATTATCCCGAAGGCATCATCGGCGATCTCTACAACCTGCCCGGCTTCCGCGGGGGCGTGGCGCTCGGGCCGATGCTGGAGGAGAAGTTCGGCATCCCGGTCTTCATCAACAACGACGGCGACCTGTTCGTGTACGGCGAAGCCATCGCGGGTTTCCTGCCTTACGTGAATGGCCTGCTCGAACAGGCCGGCAGCCCGAAGCGCTACAAGAACCTGTTCGGCGTGACGCTGGGCACAGGCTTTGGCGGCGGCATCGTGCGCGACGGCGAGTTGTTTCTCGGCGACAACTCCATGGCGGGCGAGGTTTGGCTGCTGCGCAACCGGCTCGTTCCGACGATGAATGCCGAGGAAGGCGCCAGCATCCGCGCCGTCCGCCGGGTCTTTGCTGAAGCGGCGGGCATCCCATTTGACCAGGCGCCGGAACCGAAAGCGATCTACGACATCGGCACCGGCAAGACACCCGGCAACACCGAAGCCGCGCGGGAAGCTTTCCGGCGACTCGGTGTGGTGGTGGGCGATGCCATGGGCAACGTGCTGACGCTCATTGACGGCTTGGCTGTGGTGGGCGGCGGCGTGTCGGGCGCGTGGCCGCTGTTCCTGCCGGCGCTGGTGGGCGAGTTGAACAGCCTCTACACGAACCCCGCTGGCAAACAGTACCGGCGCGTCGCCTCGCCCGTCTTCAATCTCGAAGACCCGGCTCAGCTCGACATTTTCCTCAAAGGCGACACGCGAGAGGTCACCGTGCCGGGCAGCACGCGGAAAGTGAGATACGACCCGCTCCAACGACTGGCCGTGGGCATGTCGCGCCTCGGCACCAGTGAAGCTGTGGCGATCGGGGCTTGCGCGTTTGCCTTGCGGCGGCTAGACCAGCGCTAGCTTCGCCCACTTCCGGTTTCATGGACTGGTTCGGGCCATTCGTCGGGTGGTGGGAGGGGGTTCGGGAGAACCCCAAACCGTGGTGGGTATTCGGCGCGGGTCTGGCCATGCCGTTTCTGAATCTCACATGCTCGTCGGGGCCGGTTTTCTGGCGCGTGATGATTCTTGGCTTTGTTTTGTGCGAGCTGGCTCCATTCCTCTCGCGTGGATCTCTTGCGCGCCGTATCTACCTGGCCGCGCTCTCGTATCTGGCCTACGTCTTTGCAAGTACGGTTGCTTACATGATTGGCATGTCAGGTTTCTGATTGAGTGAGATGCAGATACAGTGATTTTTTCTGATCCGGCAACTGGTGCACGAAAACGAGTTGTTCGTAAGTCACGTCGCGACTCCATGCAATGCGCGCACGCAGTGGTGGCCAAAAACAACTTGCGCCGGCGCGTTCCACTGCTACAGTCCAGCCGCCTTTTTCGCCACCGGTATCGGTGGTTTTTTGTTTCAACCAACGCACAACGCACCGTGAAGATTTTTTCCGGAACTGCCAATCAACCGCTGGCACAAGCCATTTGCGCCTCCATCGGCATGGAAGTCGCCAAGGCAACTATCCGCCCGTTCCCCGACGGAGAGACCTTCGTCAAGGTGGAGGAAAACGTTCGGGGGGAGGACGTGTTCATCGTTCAGCCCACCTCACCGCCGACGAATCACAATCTGATGGAGTTGTTCATCATGATTGACGCCGTGCGCCGGGCCAGCGCCAAGCGCATCACGGCGGTGTTGCCGTTCTACGGTTACGCCCGGCAGGACCGCAAAGACCAGCCGCGCGTGCCCATCACGGCCAAGCTGGTGGCCAACCTCCTGGTCGCGGCCGGCGCCAACCGCATCCTCACCGTGGACCTGCACGCCCAGCAGATTCAGGGCTTTTTCGACATTCCGGTGGATCATCTCTACGCCGCGCCAGTGATGTACGAGTATCTGCGGCAACAGAAGCTGCCGAACTTGGTGGTGGTCAGCCCGGACGTGGGCGGGTTGAAGATGGCGCACGCCTACTCGCAAACCATGCAAGCCGGCCTGGCCATCGTGGCCAAGCGGCGGAAGAGCGCCACGGAGGTGGAATCCATGGCGGTCATCGGCGAAATCCGCGGCAAGAACTGCTTGCTGGTGGACGATTTAACGGAAACGGCCGGGACCTTGACGCAAGCGGCGGCGCTGCTCAAGAAGAAGGGGGCCAAGCGGATTGTGGCCTGCGTCTCCCACGCCATCTTGAACGATATTGGCATCGATCGATTGCGAAAATCGGTGATTGACGAACTGATTACAACTGATACTGTCCTGCGCCCTGCCATCGCGGGCGTGAAGATCACGACTTTATCGGTGGCGGGGCTTTTGGGCGAAGCCATCAAACGAATCCATAGCAATTCGTCGGTTAATTCGCTGTTCGAGTTTAAGGGTGCGCGCACCAGCTAATGGGGCCGCCGGCCAGAACGACTAGACAATGAAATCGGTAGCACTGAACGCATTTCCGCGGACGCTCGCGCGCCGCGGCGGAGTCAAGAAGCTGCGCTCCTCCGGGCGCATCCCGGCCGTCATTTACGGCAGCCAGGACAAGCCCCAGAATCTCGAAGTTAACACCAAGGAGCTCGAGGACCTCATTCACCATTCGGTGTCCGAAATCATCCTCGTGGACCTCGCGGTGAAGGAAGACAAGCGTCCGATGCGTTTGGCATTGGTGCAGCAGATTCAGCATCACCCGCTGAGCGGCAAGCCGCTCCACTTGGATCTCCACGAAGTCGCTGCCGACGAGAAGGTCGTCGTAAGCGTGCCCGTGGAAACCGTGGGCGAAGCCGAAGGCGTCAAGACCGGCGGCGGCGTGCTCAGCCACGT
>CAZWJC010000044.1:0-32223 GCA_964634255.1 uncultured Verrucomicrobiota bacterium
GCGTGCCGTTGGCAAGCATCAGCAAGGTAAAGAAGTTCTTCACTTGCCGCCGGCGCAACGCGAGCACTTCAGCGGGAGTACCGTCGTCACCTTCGTGGCCACAGTTCCAGCTCAGGTTGTTGTCGCAACCGTCGGTATTGTTGTGGCCGTTCGCGCCGTTGTGCTTGTGGTTGTATGCCACCAGGTCGTAGAGGCAAAAGCCGTCGTGGGCGGTGAGGAAGTTAACGCTCTGATACGGATGGTAAACGTCGCCCGGACGATCAGGGAAGATGTCGTCGCTGCCGTAAAGCCGGGCCATGAGCGGACCGACCTTGCCGGGGTCTCCCTTCAAAAAAGCGCGCAGGTCATCGCGAAACTGGCCATTCCACTGCCGCCAGGTCAGGCCGGGAAAACTCCGGCCCAGCAAATATGCGCCGATGTCCCAAGCCTCGGCGACCAGGCGCACGTCAAGCTGCGCGGCGAGGCCGCCGATCTCGTGAACGAGCGCCGGTTGATCCGTATCCACATTGCCGTCCTTATCCCGGGCGAACACCGAGGCGAGATCGAAGCGGAAACCGTCCACGTGCAAATTCTCCGCCCAATACCGCAGGCTGCGGAGCACGAGCGCCCGCATGATGGGATGCGCGCAGCGGGTTGTGTTGCCGCAGCCGCTGTCGTTGCGGTAATAGCCGTCCGGCTGGACGAGGTAAAAGCTGGTGTTGTCCACGCCGCGATAGGAGTAGGTCGGCCCGCTCTGATCGCCCTCGGCGGTGTGGTTATAGACGACATCGAGCCACACCTCGATGCCGGCCTCGTGAAACGCGCGCACCATCTCTTGAAACTCCCGCAACGGCTCGTGCAGCGCGTAGCCGCGATGGGGCGCGAAGAAGCTCAGCGTCATGTAGCCCCAATAGTTCCCCTCCTGCGGATCGAATTGCTGCACCGGCAACAATTCAACCACGGTGACACCGAGTTCCTTGAGGTAGGGAATCTTCTCGATCAAGCCGAGGAACGTCCCACGCTTCTCGGGCGCAACGCCGGAATTGGCGCGAGCGGTGAATCCTTTTACGTGCAACTCATACACGATCGTGTCGTGCTCGTGCCGCGGCTTGGGGGCTTTTTTCCAGTCGAACGGTGTTGTTGCTTCCGGCAAGATGCCCAGCGGTGCGCGCCCGACATTCGGCCCCGGGTTGCAAGCCACATCGCGCGAGAAATCCTCTGGGAAATGGACCGCGGCGGCGAACGGATCGAGCAGCACTTTCTCCGCGTCGAACCGATGGCCACTCTCCGGCTCGGATGGTCCATCCACCCGGTAACCGTAATAGACTGCCTTGGGCGCGGCCGATTGCGGAACGAAGCAGTGCCAGATACGCCCGGTCTTGTTTCGCACCGGATCGAGTGTCAACTCCAACGCCGGCTTCACCACGTCCGTTTCGTTGTAGAGCAGCAGCGTAACGCCGGTGGCATGATGCGAGAACAACGCGAAGTTCCACGCCTGCTCGGACTCAACCCAGGTCGCGCCGAGCGGCGACGGACTGCCTTCCACCCGTTCCCAGGCTTCCACACTCTTCAGTTGTCCCAGCCGGTTCATGGCAGCGCCTCCTAATCCGCGCGTCGAGGTTCGACCGGCCGGATTCCCTTCCCGGAATCCGCGAGGGCGCGCCACTTCAGAATCTGCCGGACGACACGAGGTTCAGCATGACGGGACGGATTCATTCGCTTGAAGCTGCGCTCCTTTCTCTCTGCGTCGCATACAGCCTGTTCACCAAGGCGAAGAAGAACCCGGTCGAAAGCCCGCACATCAGGATGCCGGCCAATCCCTCGACCGGCCCGAGCAATCGCCACTCTTTCGGCAGCACCAGGTCGCCATAACCGACCGTGGCGTAGGTGACGCCCGAAAAGTAAAACGCCGACTCCAGATCTGGCAGACACCGTTCGCGCCAATAGAACAGCGCCCAGACGGCAACTTCGACGAGATGAATCGCGATTAACAGCCACACGATCCGGATCAACAGCCAGGTCGCCGCCCAGAACCGTGCGCCGGCCTGCAAATGCGCGCGCGACACCCATCGAAGCAGGGCCACCATCCCCACGCCGTGAATCACCACCGTCAACGCCAGCAGGAGCGCGGCAAGTGTCAGTTTGAGAAACATGTCGAGCTCATTAATTCAACGCCTCGTCAACGGGCTGCCTGGTCGGGTCACGCCTGCGCCGGCGGTAACACCTCCACCGGACAGGTCCCAGCCCGCCAGATGTCCTTCGCGTATTCGGCAATCGTGCGGTCGCTGGAGAACTTGCCGGAGGCCGCAATGTTCAGGATGGCCTTACGCGACCAGCCCTCCTGGTCCTTGAAGAGTTCGCCCAACTGCGCGTGCGCCTCGCTGTAGCTCTTGAGGTCAGCCAAGTGCAGGTAGTGATCGCCCTTGCCCAACAACGCATCCAGGATCGGCGCGAACACATCCGGCTCGTTCTTGCTGAAGTGATTCCCAGCGATGAGGTCCAGCACGGCACGCGTCTCGGGGTCGTTGTCGTAATGCCATTGCGGGCTGTACACGCCGCGGCTTCTGGCCACCTCCTCCGCGCTCAGGCCGAACAGGAAGAAGTTCTCCTCGCCCGCCGCCTCCGCCATCTCGATGGTCGCGCCATCGCGCGTGCCGATGGTGAGCGCGCCGTTCATCATGAACTTCATGTTGCTCGTGCCGCTGGCTTCGTAACCCGCGGTGGAGATTTGTTCCGAAACGTCGCTGGCCGGGATGAGCCGTTCGGCGACGGAGACTCGGTAGTCCGGCACAAAAACCGCCTTAAGCCGGCCCCGCACGGCTGGGTCGTCGTCAATGGTGCCGCCCAAGTTGTTGATGAACTTGATGACGAGCTTGGCAAAGGTGTAGGCGGGTGCGGCCTTGCCGCCGAAGAAGAAGGTGCGCGGCGGCACCGCGAGTGCCGGATTCTCCCGCAGCCGATTGTAGAGAACCACGATGTGGAGCGCGTTTAGCAGTTGCCGCTTGTATTCGTGGATGCGCTTGATCTGCGTGTCAAAGATCGTCTCAGGATCAACCACCTGGCCGGTGGCGGACTTCAGCCAATCGGCAAAGCGGGTCTTTGCCGCCCGTTTGGCCTTGCGGACAGCGGCGCGGAAAGCCTTGTCCTCGGCCAGCGGCTTGAGCTTTTCGAGCTGGCTGAGATCGGCGATCCAACCATCGCCGATGGCTTCCGTGATGACTTTCGAGAGCGCAGGATTCGCCAGCAATAGGAAGCGGCGCTGGGTGACGCCGTTGGTCTTGTTGTTAAACCGTTCCGGGAACAGTTCTGCGAAGTCCGGCACGACGGTCTTCTTCAGCAGGTCCGTATGGATGGCCGCCACGCCGTTCGTGCTGTGCGAGCCGACGATGGCCACGTGCGCCATGCGGACTTTCTTCGGCTCGCCTTCCTCAATGAGACTCACGCGGGCGATCCGGGCGTTATCACCCGGATACTTCGCACGCACGCCGTCCAGAAAGCGCTGGTTGATCTCGTAAATGATCTCGAGCTGGCGTGGGAGCATGGTCTCGAACCACGGCAGCGGCCACTTTTCCAATGCCTCGGGCAGCAGCGTGTGGTTCGTATACGCCAACGTGCCTTGCGTGAGCTTCCACGCGTCGTCCCAGCCGAGCTTCGCCTCGTCGAGCAGGACACGCATCAGTTCGGGCACGGCCAGCGTGGGATGGGTGTCGTTGAGCTGCATCGCCACCTTCTCGGGCAGAGCCGACCAATCATTGCCGGCGGCACGGAACCGGCGCAGTGCATCCGCAATGGTGCAGGCGACAAGGAAGTACTGTTGCAGGAAACGCAGCCCCTTGCCCTGCGTGGTCGAGTCGTCCGGATAAAGCACGCGCGTCAGCGTCTCAGCGGTGAGCGTCTCGGCGAGCGCACCTACGAAATCACCGCTGCTGAATTGTTGAAAATCGAAGTAGTCCGGCGTTGCCGCGGACCACAGGCGCAGGGTGTTGATCGTCTTGCCACCGTAGCCAACCACCGGGCGGTCATGTGGAATGCCGATGAGCGTAGAAGGGCGGCCATGGACCACGCGCAACTCCCCGCCGCGGATGTCGAACGAGCAGCCGAGGCGAACCTCGACCGCTTCGTTGGGACGCGCCACTTCCCACGGATCGGGCCGGGCGAGCCAGTGATCCGGTTGCTCGCGTTGCCACCCCTCGCGGATGGTTTGCCTGAAGATGCCGTATTCGTAGCGCAGGCCGGAGCCCATGCCGGGGATGCCGAGCGTGGCCATCGAATCGAGAAAACAAGCCGCCAGCCGACCGAGTCCGCCATTACCCAACCCGGCGTCAGGCTCCTGTTCCATGATTTCCAGCGGGTCAATCTTGTGCCGCTTGCAGAAGTGGCCCAGCACCGGGTCTAACATCAGGTTGGTAATGTTGTTCGCGAGCGCGCGTCCCATGAGGAATTCCAGCGAGAGGTAGTAGACCCGCTTGGCATTGCGCTCCTGATACGTCTGCTCCGTCTTGAGCCAGCGCTGCGAGAGCACGTCGCGGATCGAATGCGCGATGGCCTCGAACTTGTCGCGCGGCGTGGCGGCCTGGATGGGGACTACGTGATCAAACGTCAGGTGCCGTTCGTAGAGGGCATTTTCGCCACCGGAGAATTTCACCGGACCACAGTTGTAACGAGCAAGCAGTTCTTCGTGTGACATGGGTTTGGTTCCTTTCATGGGGCGCTCACTTTGATGGACTGAATGGCTTCGCATAAAATGCCGGCACTACGCCGCAGGGCGGCATGTTCGGAGGCGTCCAGCGGCAGAGGGATGGTGGTCAGCGCACCGTCCCCACCCACCAGATGGGGCAGCGCCAGAGTCACCCCCTCACAGTCCGGCACGCCACGGATGCGCGAGCAAATGGTCAGAATGGCCCGTTGATCGTGCAACAACACGTCCACAATCCGCGCCACCGCGCTGCCAATCCCGTAATAGGTGGCACCCTTGCCAGCAATGATGTGATACGCCGCCCGCCGCACTTGTTCATCAATCTCCTGGCGGTCCGCATGGGTCAGGGTTTTGCCGCTAACCTTGGCGAACTCGTCGAGGTTCAATCCGGCGATCGTTACCTGCGACCAGGCAAGCACCTCTGAATCGCCATGCTCGCCGAGCACGTAGGCGTGAACATGATGCGGATCCACGCCGAAGTGCCGGCCCAGCAGCGTCCGAAAGCGGGCGGTATCAAGCGTGGTGCCCGAGCCGATGACCCGCGTGTGCGGCACACCAAACTCCGCGGCGAAGTCCGCGGCCAGGTGCGTCATGATGTCCACCGGATTGCTCACCACCAGCAACACGGCTTCGGGCGCGTGGCGGAGTACAGAGGGAACAATTTGCCGGAACACCTCGGCGTTGCGCTGGAGGAGTTGGAGCCGGGTCTCGCCTGGCTTCTGCGCCACGCCACCCGCGATGACCACCACCCGCGCACCCACGAGGTCCGGGTAGTCACCGGCGCGCACCGTGAGCGGATGCGCAAACGGAACGGCGTGATAAAGGTCGTTGGCCTCCGCCTCGGCGCGCTTGCGATTCAAGTCCACGAGCACGATTTCCCGTCCCACGCCACTCATGACGAGCGCGTAAGCGGAGGTCGAGCCCACCATGCCGCAACCCACGATTCCGATCTTCATAGATTGATGATCTCCATGCGATGATCACCCGCCGGGTCATCAGCGGGAGAGCGGTGTGTGAGGATCACGAACTCGCCGGGCAGCCCGTGACGCCGCACCCAATCCTTCACATACGCGTTCCAGGAAGGCGGCATCGCCGGTTCGTGAACGGGCGTCACGCCGTAGGAGAACCACAAGTTCTGACAGGTTCGTTCCCGTGGACTGAGGGCGATCACCCGCACGGGGAGATGCAACGCGGCCAGCCAGCGGGCGGTGGCCCCGGTCGCCGAAGGCACGAAGACCGCGGCAGGTTGAAGGTACTCCAGGCTGGCCTCAACGCTCACGGCGATCAGGTGCGCCGGGCGAACCCGTCCCGTGAGGTCCAAGCCGGCATACATTTCCTTCACCGAAACGCGGCGGCGGGTCGGCTCGACCGTCGCGGCAATCCGCGCCAGCATCGCGACGGCTTCGACAGGATACGCCCCCATCGCCGACTCACCGGAAAGCATGACGCAATCCGTGCCGTCCAGAATGGCGTTGGAGACATCCGTGGCCTCCGCCCGCGTAGGCAGACGGAAGGAGGTCATGGACTCGAGCATCTGCGTCGCAGTAATGACCGGTTTGGCCCGGCGGTTGGCCCGGCGCATGATGTCCTTCTGCACCACGGCAATCCGCTCGATCGGCACCTCCACACCAAGATCACCGCGCGCAATCATGAGGCCGTCGGCGGCTCCAAGAATTTCGTCGAGCCGGTCGAGGGCACGCGACCGCTCGATCTTGGCGATCACGAACGGGTCGTGGCCGAATTCGCGCGCCGCTTCGCGCACCGCATGGATGTCTGCCGCGCCTTCGACGAACGACTGGCTCACCGCATCCACGCCATTCTCAAGCGCGAATTTCAGACACTCGCGATCCCGGTCCGTGAAGGCGCTGATGCCCAGGTCAATGCCCGGCAGGTTCAGGCCTTTCCGCGACCGGAGTTCGCCGCCCACCTTGACCACGCACACCACATCGTTGCCGGCAACCTGAGCCACCTCCAATTGGATGTAGCCGTCGTTGAGCGACAGCGTGTCCCCCGGTTTCACCACCTGCGGTAGCCGCAAAAAACTCACGGAAACCCGCTGTTGGTTTCCGATGATGTCCTCCGTGGTGAGGGTGAACGGATCGCCCGGTTTCAGTTGGATTGGCTCCTCCGCGAACTTGCCCAGGCGCATCTTTGGCCCGGACAGATCCGCCATGATGGCCACAGTTCGCCCAACCACTTTCGCTGCGGCGCGGATGGTCTCGATGTTTTGCTTGTGCGCGGCAAATTCGCCGTGCGAAAAGTTCAGCCGCGCCACGTTCATGCCGGCGCGGATCATCTGCTCGAGGACCGGCTGGGTGTTCGACGCCGGACCGATGGTGGCGACGATCTTGGTTTTGTTGGTTGGGAGGCTCATGGTTTGGATTGTCTGGCGCATGCTCAACCTTCGCTCTGGATGCTGTCAATGTATCCCTGGGCACCCGTCTGCACGTTCGCCGCGTTGGCTTCGTCCGTGTCCAGGTGCATGGCAAGGGCGAAGTTCGGATCCACGCGGACGAGCACGTCGCCGAAAATGAGTTCGCGGTCGCCGGTGATGCGCACGCGCACGACGGACTTGTCCCGCACGCCGTAGCGGAGCGCGTCTTCGGGGGTCATGTGAACATGGCGCAACGCGCAGATGACGCCCCGGTCCAGCTTCACGCTGCCCGCCGTGCCTTCGAGCGTGCAGCCGGGCGTGTCCGCAATGTCGCCGCTCTCTCGAATCGGCGGATGCACGCCGAGCCGATACTGCTCGGTCATCGCGATCTCGACCTGGGTGTACTTGCGCGCCGGCCCGAGGACCCGCACGCGCTCGATGCGGCCCTTCGGGCCCACGATGGCCAATTGCTCCTGGCAGGCATACTGGCCGGGCTGCGAGAGGTCTGCTTGTTTCGTGAGTTGGTGTCCCTTGCCGAACAGCGCCTCGACGTGCTCCTGTGTGAGATGAATGTGATGCGCGGAGACCTCGACGAGAAAGGGCTGTTGCTTCTGCGCTTCGAGGACGCGGGTGATGTAGGAGCGGCTCAACGTGCGCAAGGCCTCGCGCGCCATCATGCGTTCCTCGTCTGCCGGCACGACCAGCACCGCCACCCTCGAATCATCACTGGAGATGCGACATGCCTCGTCAAAGCCGCGCGCGCTGTGGTTGCGCTGCTCGTCGAGCGTGATGCCCATGCACTCCAAACCCTGCAACGCCAGCGCGCGCACTTCCGCGCTGCCCTGGCCAATACCGCCAGTGAAGACCACCGCGTCCAACCCACCCATCGAGGCGACGTAAGCGCCGAGATACTGGCGCACGCGGTAACAATAGGTCTTGAGCGCAAGCAAGGCGCGGGGCTGTCCCTCGTCGGCCGCCTTGAGGATTTCCCGCATGTCGCTGGAAACGCCAGACAGGCCAAGCAAGCCGCTCTTCTTGTTCAGCATCTCCTCGCTCTGGCTGGCCGTGAGGCCCTCCGTGCGTTCGAGGAACGCCAGCACACCGGCGTCCACATCGCCGCAGCGCGTGCCCATGATGAGGCCCTCGGCGGGCGTGAATCCCATGGTCGTGTCCACCGAGCGTCCGTGGTCCACGGCGCACAGCGACGAGCCGTTGCCCAGGTGGCAGCTCACCAACCGGAGCGCGTTTGGGCGGCGTTTGAGAAACTGCGCGGCGCAGAGGCTGACGAAATGATGCGAGTTGCCGTGAAACCCGTACCGCCGCACGCCTTTCTTCTCGTAAAGCTCGTAAGGCAGCCCGTAGAGATAGGCGTATGCCGGCAGGGTGTGATGAAACGCCGTGTCGAAGACTGCGACGTGTGGCACGGCCGGCAGCAACCGGCGCATCTCGCGAATGCCGGCCACGTTGACCGGATTGTGCAAGGGCGCGAGCGGATTCAGCGCCTCGATCTGTGCCACCACGTCGTCCGTCAGCAGCGTACCTTCCGTGAACTTCTCGCCGCCATGCACCACGCGGTGAACCACCACGCTGATCTCCCCTGCCCCACCGATGACGCCCGTTCCCTTGGCAGTCAACTCGGTCATCATCGTCTTGAAGCCTTCGGTGAAGCCGGCCTTCGGCAACTCCCGTTTCACCTCGCCGCCAGGTCCGTGATGCGCGAGCCGCGTGCCGTCCAGGCCGAGGCGTTCCACCAGACCGCGGGCGTGGCGGGAGTCGTTGGTGGTGTCGTAGAAGGTGTATTTGAGGGACGAACTGCCGCAGTTGATGACGAGGATTTTCTCCGGCCGCTCGCCCTTGAGCTTGAGGCCGTACGGATCATCGCCCTGACGGACCGCCGCGGCGGCTTTCACCGGATCCGCCATCACGCTCTTCATCCGCTCCGCAATGGTCCGCGAGATGTGTTGCACCGCACCGGGCTCGGCCACGATGACCGACTGAAACAGTGAGACTGGAATCAGCAACACCTCGCAGCGGGATTCGGCGATGAAATCCGCGAGCACCGTGTCGCCCGTCATCAGCGCCATTTCCTGGAACGTGTCGCCGGCCTTCAATTGCCCCAGCAATTGCCGCGCGCCGCCGTCGCCCAGAACCGAGGCGTTGAGCGTGCCGCTCAGCACCACACCGAAGTGCGCAGCCTCATCCCCTTGATACGCGATGGCCTGGTTCGCTTCGAATGACGCCACCCGCGAACCCTCGACCAAGACCTGTAGGCGTTCAGGCGAAAAGCTCTTAAAGACGCCAACCTGTTGTTTGAGGAAGTCCGCAGTGTTCATGGTCAGTCCCCAAGCGAAATACCGAGCGCACGGGCAGTGCGGGCCAGGTTGCCGTCGGGCGGGACGGTTTTGAGTCGCCCGACCGCTTCACTGATGTTCACGGCGCCAATCTGCGCGCCCTGCCAGCCGACCATCTTGCCGAATTCGCCCGCGGCGATGAGTTCGACGGCATAGGCTCCGAACATCGAGCACAGGACGCGATCAAACGGCGTTGGGGAACCGCCTCGTTGCAGGTGGCCCAAGACACACGCCCGCGTCTCCTTGCCGGTGCGCTTTTCAATCTGCGACGCGACCACCGCGCCAATGCCACCGAGCCGCGCCTCACGATTCGCCTCCTGCCCGGCGGAGGTCACAAACCCGCCGTCCTTCTCCCGGGCGCCTTCCGCTACGACGACCAGCGTGAAGTTTTTGCCCTGGCTTTCACGCTCGCGGATTTTCGCACACACGCTGTCGTAGTTGAACGGAACCTCGGGGATTAAGATCACGTCTGCGCCGCCCGCCACGCCGGCGAAGAGGGCGATCCACCCGGCGTAACGGCCCATGAGTTCGAGCACCATCACGCGATTATGACTTTCCGCCGTGGTGTGCAACCGGTCCAGCGCGTCCGTGGCGCAGGCAACGGCGGAGTCGAATCCGAACGTGAAGAGCGTGCCCTCCAGATCATTATCAATCGTCTTGGGCACACCGACGATCGGGATGCCATGCTCATGCAACTGCTGCGCGATGCTCAATGAACCGTCGCCTCCGACGGAAACGAGGGCGCGAAGCCCCATCGCATCGAAGCCGGCTCGGGTTGCCTCCATCAACTCCTTGGGCAAGCCGCGCGACTCGCCGTGGCCGGTCTTGGCCGAGAACTTGCCGCGGTTGGCCGTGCCGAGAATCGTGCCACCGCGCATCAGCAACCCGCTGATGGCCGTATAGTCCAGCGTGATATATCGGTGCGGCTCCAGCAGACCTTCGTAGCCCCCGAGAAAGCCGAGTGTTTCCCAGCCGCGCTTGGCGGCGGCCTTGGCGACGGCGCGGATGACGGCGTTCAAGCCGGGACAATCCCCGCCCCCCGTAACGATGCCGATGCGTGTGCTCATGATTTCAATCCTTGCTGCGTTTCAGGTTTCTCAGAATTTTCGTTGAGCCAGGCACGAGCCTTGGCCATGTCCTGCGCGGCGAAGTATTCAATGGGAAAATTCCGCAATCCCTTCGCCGCGAAGAGCAGAGCCAAGTCTTCCCACTTCCGGTCGCCCACAATCGCCAGCTTCTCGATCTGGGCGTCGTGCCCCATGGAGAACGTCAGGTCGTCCCATCGGCCTCCACGTTGCCACCCCTCAAAATCCTCGACCAGAATGAGCAGACTGGCCTTCCCCTGCTGCCGAAGGACCTGGCCCGCCGCTTCCTGCAGCACCCACAATTCGGGTTGCGTCAACCTGCCCGTGATGCGGGCGGTCACCAGATGGTCCGTGATTTCTTTGATTTCCGCACTCATTCCAACATTCGCTGGTTTTCTCTTGCCGACCGGCGTTCCGAGCAAGTCGGACCCGCTTGGCGGCGAGCCCGACCCGTAGGCTGCCCGGCTTACTTCGCCGGCGGGGGTGTCTTGGCGGGGGTGATGGCGGCGGCGATCGTGTTCAATTCAGCCACCAGCGCGCCCATGGATTTCTGCACTTCCAAGCCTTCGTTTGTGGTCTTGGTGAAAAGGTCCTTGGCAGCATCCACGCCGGCAATCGTCAAGTCGTTGCTGAGGTACTTCTGCAAGTCCTTCAGGTCGGACATCCAGGGGTCGAACTTCGCCTTGAGCGGCTCCGAGTGCGTGCGGATGCTCGCAAAGGTCGCCTGCAACTTTGCCTTGCGCTGTTCCGCGAGGCTGCGGATCTCGGGGTTTTTCACCTCGGCCAGTTGCTGCTCCCACTGCTTGAAGTAGGCCTGGCCTTGCGCCTGCATGTCCTGGGCGCGCTTCCGGATCTTCGCCGCGGTGGATTCAAGATTGCCCACGGCCTTCTTAAATTGCTCGAAGGGTTTGCGCGGGTCCGTGTTGGCCGAGGCGGCAATGTCGCCCAAGGCGCTCATCGTGGCATCAATAGCCGCCTGGCCGGTGACGATCTCGTCGCGGAACTCGGCGATGCCCGCGCCCGTCTTGTCCGCTTGTTTGTAGCCCGCGGTGGTCCCGCAGCCGCAGAGCAGGGCGGCGGTCCCGAGGGAGGCCGAGATCAGGAAGAAGGAATGGATGGTTTTCAATTTCATGTTTTGGGTCCTACGGTTTCGTGTTGTTCGATTTGTTGGTTTCTCGGGCCGAGGTCCGGAACGTACCGGTGCCCGGCCAAAACTGCTTCCACAGCGTCCAGCAACTGCGGGACGATTTCGCGCCGGCGCACAAAACCCACTGCGCCCGCCTCCAACGCCGATTGCACGACGCTTGTTTCGTCATGGGCACTGAGCACGATCACCCGCAGTTCCGGACAACGCCCCAGTAGCCGGCGCAACCAGCCAAAGCCCTCACCTCGGCTCAGTGCGAGGTCTGCCACCACCAGACTGGGGTGCAGCCGGAGAGCGGTTTCGATGAGAGAGGTCTCGTCCGCCACCATGACCACGGCCGGGAATTCGCTCTCCAACAAGCCGCGAATCCCTTCGCATAGCCCGTGGTGCCGGTCGGCCAGCAGCACGCACTTGATGGCTTCGGCGCTCATGGTTGGGTGCACTTAGTCCAGCCCGGTGCCATCCGACCGCGGCGCCGCAGCAAGGAGCCGGGCGGATGGAACGATCGGCGCACGGCCCAGAGGCGGGGCGGTGTGACTGGGTCCATCACCAATGCCGGCCTGATGAACCGAATAGTCACGCTGACCATCATCTGCTCGCCAAACTGTATCTTCAATTGTTCCATCAGCTGCTTGAGCTGGGGGAATCGCCCGCTAGGCCCTCATTTCCTGAACTCGCCCACCGCCGGCATCTCCGACGCAATGGTCAGGTCCACGAAGAGGCTGACTTGGTTTTCGATCTGCAGGAACTGCCCCGCCTGCACGGGGGACAGCGCTTTCTGAATCTTACGGTGGTATTTCTCCAGCAAGCTCAGGCGCGCCCGCTGAGCTTTGAACCAACGTTTCGCCATGTCCTTCGCCTTCGCATTGTCGAAACTGCCATCCCGGTGAACCTGGACAAACTCCGCAACCAGTTCGGCGCGGTTGACGGCCTGCTTGTTGAGTTCGTTCTCGTATTGGCTGTAGATCGGCCAGAACTTCTTGGCGTCTTGGGCGGAGAGCTTCAGGATGCGATCCACCACCTCTACCTTGTAGGTATTGAAATCCGAGCGCAGTAGCTGGAGGTAATTGTAGATGTTGTCATCCACTTCGGCCGCGGGGGCGAAGGCCCCCGAGAGCAGGAGCGCCGCAGCGCAAATCGGGGCGCAGAGGGATTGAATCTTTTTCATGGTGAGCGGGGGAGGAATGGGGCAGCAGGTTCTCAATGGGCAATCAAGGATTGAGGTTCTTGTCCTTCCAATATTTGGTGCCGGCCACGGTGGCTTGTAGGGCGACCCCGGCGTCGGTCATTTGATAGATCTCAAAGAGGTTGGCACCCGTATCCACCGCCCCCTCCTTCGCGGCGGCGGCTCCCTTGTCCCCGGCCTTGGCGGTGGCGTCGGCCTCGCCGCCAAATTGCCACCCGCTTTCGACGAACTTCCGCATCACTTCCGCGTTCTTGAAAATGAACACGACGCTCAGGTCCTTGGCGCCGAGGCCCACGCCCCCGCCCAGCGAGCCCATGGCCATGAAGGTCTCTTTGCTGGTCTCGTTGTCCACCACCAAGCCGTAGCCGTGACCGGTGCTCAACAGGAATAGATTCACATTCTTGTTGTTGAACGCGCCGTAACCGGCGGCCTTTTTGATCTTGTCCTTTGCCTCGGGATGGGCGGCGTACAGCTTGGCCAGGATCTGGTCGCGCTGCTGGCGGACCGCGGCGCGTTTCTCGTCCGGGTTGTCGCCTTTTGCGCTGAACAATCCGGCGGCGACCGGAAGCGCCAAGGCGGCCAAAGCCACCGCAGCAATGAGCAATGGAAGGGAGCGGACTGCTCTCGCGATTGATTTCGTTTTCATGGTGTTCGGGTTGCCGGCGCTGGCCACCACGGCAAACAACGACGCGCGGAGTCTTGCAGAAAAACACACGGGTGTGACCTCGCAAAACTACGGGTCCAGCGCCCTGGCGAAACCCCTGGTAACCGCGGGTTCAGACAACCCGCCGGTCGGCTTCACTTCATGCTGTCACGCAACTCCACCAGCACGCTGTCCATGGCATCAACCCGGATCAACCCCACGCGCGGGAATTCCAGGTCCAGAATCACATAAACGGTCGCGGCCAGAATGAGCGCGAAGCCCAGAATGTGAATCCAACTGCGGGATTTGCCGCCCGCCATGGCGTAACCGGCCAGCAACGAGCTCATCAAGGCCAACACCCCGAGCATGTAGAAGATGACGGCCGGCGGATGGATTTTGGTCACCGCGGTGCGGGTCGTGGCAATGTCGAACATCTGATTGAGCGCCGGTATCAACTGCGTCGTCAAGGGACTCGCCGCTTCCCGGCAGGCAGCCGTCGCTCGGCTCCAGATTTCGCCCTGCAAGGCATTGGCCCGGGCGAGTTCGGCATACACCGCTTCCATGTCCGGCACCTTGCGATAGACTTCCAACCGCGAGTCCAGATAACGGCGAAACAGATCCCGCAACTCGGGTTGAGCGGCCGCCGGCAGCAAATCCAAACGTAGCCAGGCCGTGCCGATGGCGTTGGCCTCCTCCACCACCAAGTGGCGGCGGGCGTCAAACCGCGTGGCCGCCCCGGAAAACGTGAACGCGATGAGCAGCCCCATCAGGGCAAACACCGCCCCTTCCACCGCGCCCAGCCCGGCCCGCGCCCGCTCCTCGTCTCGGCTCAGCCGCCGCCGGCCCAAGCGCCGGCCCAATTCGAGCAGCAGGACCATGCCGATGAACAGGCCGACGGCGAACCAAATGGAAAGCGTGTGCTGATTCATAGTTGGATGCCGTGACTGTATGGCCTCCATTCCCGTTGTGCCAGTGCCATCTTGCGTTCCGACGGCTTTCGCCGTGCGGCGATGACGGATTGGGAAACCCAATATCGCGGCGACCTCCGCACGATGCACAGCCCCTGGTAAGATTCGAAGAAGTGCCATGTCGCCACTGCCGCCACCAACAGACGCCGAGACAGAACTCCGTGACCATGCACGCGCAACCAGCTTTGTCCGAACCATTGCGGAAGGCAGGACGCCATTCAGTTGTTCCACGCTACTGGCAGCTCCGCGAATCGGGTGAACCGCCGGAACAGCGGCGTCACCCGCACCACGTCCGTCTCTTGCACGCCCCATTCGCTCTCGCGCTGCCGCTCAATCAAGCCGAAATCCCGCAGCGGCGAGAGCACGTAGGTGATGGCAAAGAAATCGGGATTGTCGAACTCACTATGCTGTTGTCCGACGATATGCGCGGTCAGGCGCGGCGGGAAGATCTGCTGAGCAATACCCTTCACCGCGCGCCAGTGCTCAGCCACCTGCTCCAACCGCCAGAGCGTGATGGCGAGTGTGGCCTGGATTTCCGGCAACTCGCGTACGTGAACGAGATAGCACAAGTCCATCGTGCGGAAATACGTCAGGAACAGTCTCCGGAACAGTTCGCCCGCGCGGGCATCCGCCAGCAACTCCCGACCCAGCTTGGTCACCGTCAGACGCTTGTTCCGCCGGGCGGTCAGTTTGGCGTATTCGGCGACCAGCCGAACTTTGTGTAGCGGCCAGAGGTCCATTTCATTCATCGTCTTGCAGTGGCGGCGGAGCATCTCACGGTAGTCGGTCACCGGGCGCAGCTCGTTGAACATGCGGCCCACGAACACGCGATTCAGGCATCCCGTCGCCGTGGCCGCCGTGCCGCCCTCCGCCAACAGTGCGTTCAGATACGTCCGCGAGTTGCGAAAGAAAACCGCCTTGGCCAACTCCGCCAGCTCCACGTCGCCGCTGAATCGAATCGCCCCGTGCGGGTCGTCCCAATCCGCGTCGTAGAGCGACTGCAAATAGCCGTTCAAGACGTACAGCGGGACGCCGTAGGGGGTCAGTGGGGTGGGGATCACAGATGGCAACTCAAATGATCGCGCGTGAGCCAGACCGTCTCATTCTCGAACCGGTACTGAACACGCGTCCGCCCGTCCTCGGTCTGGTAGAGGATCAACGAGGAGGTGTTGGTGGGCGTGTCAGGCATACGGGTCATCGTGTTCATTTGCCGTTTTGCGCCTTTGCCCCCACCTCCAGCCGGGCGCGGGTCATGCGTTCGCGGAGGCCGCCTACCCGGAGGAATTCCTGTTCGAGCGTCCGGAGCTGCTGGTCGAGCAGGTAGTTGGCCTGGTAAATCAGGCAGATGAGGATGTTGGCCACGACTTCGGGCGGCCGCGTCTCAATATAAGACCGGTAGAACTCATAGGACTCGTTGTTGCAGGCGCCAAGCTTGCGGACAAAGAGAGCTTCGCGGCTGTTTTTGTCCCATTGGGGGAAGCCGTGTTGCCGGAGATAGTCGCGGTAGTCGCCGAGCAATTCCTCCAGGCTGGCGCGGGCGACGTTGGTGAGCTTGATCTCCGTCTCCTTGGAGGTGCCGGAAATCTGGCTGCCTTCGGCGATGTTTTTGTTGCCGCTGCGCGCGGCCTGCACCATCTGGTCGTGGGTGCGGGAGCGCTTGTCGATGAAACGGTCGCAGAAGCGGACCGTGGCGTCATAGACGATTTGCGATTTCCGGTAGGCAAGCAGCTTCTCGTAGCCGCCGTGCGGCGGGATGAAGCCGGGATAGGACTCAGAAGACGGAGATGACGGATGGCTCGCCCCGGCCTTCTTCGTCGGATTGGTCTTCTTTGTCCTATCCGCGGCCTTGCTCACAGCCCCAATTTCCTAAACCGGTTGTTCACTTCCTTGAAATGAAAATCGAGCGAGCAGAGGGCTTCGAGTTCGCCCTTCTTGAAATGCTTGGCGACTTCGGGCGTGGCTTTGAGCACTTCCACAAAGTCCGCGTCGTCGCGGCCGGCGTGCTTGACTTCCCAGGTCTTCATGGCGGCGGCCTGACAAAGTTTGTAGGCGGCTTCGCGCGTGAGGCCTTTGCGGATGAGCGCGAGCAGGACGGTCTGGCTGTTCCACATGCCGAGCGAGAGACCGAGGTTGCGCTTCATGTTCTCCGGATAAACGGCTAGGCCGTCCATCAGGCGCGTGAGCAGGCCGAACATGTAATCGAGCAGCGTGCAACTGTCCGGGAAGATGATGCGCTCGACGCTGCTGTGGCTGATGTCGCGCTCGTGCCAGAGGGCGACGTTTTCCAGCGACGCCATGGCGTTGCCGCGCAACACGCGGGCGAGGCCGGTGAGGCGCTCCCAGGTGATGGGGTTGCGCTTGTGCGGCATGGCGCTGCTCCCCTTCTGGCCCTTGGTAAACGGCTCTTCGGCTTCGAGCACTTCGGTGCGCTGCAGGTGACGAAACTCGACGGCCCAACGTTCGATGCTCGCGCCGACAAGCGCCATCGCGAGTTGAAATTCGGCGTGGATGTCGCGCTGCACGACCTGCGTGGCGATGGGCGCGGGTTGAATGCCCAGCTTCTTGCAGACGTAAGCCTCCACGCGCGGCGACAGATGCGCGCTCGTGCCCACTGCGCCGGAGATTTTGCCGACGGCTACAACGTCGCGGACGGATTCGAGGCGGCGGAGGGCGCGGGTGAATTCATCGTGCATCAATGCGAGCTTGAGGCCGAAGGTGGTGGGTTCACCGTGGATGCCGTGGCTGCGGCCCATGCAGGGCGTGAACTTGTGTTCCTTCGCACGGCGGGCGATGACGGGCAGCACCGCTTTCACATCAGCGATGAGGATGTCCGCGCTTTGCATCATCTGCACGGCGTAACAGGTATCGCCCACGTCGCTGCTGGTCAGGCCGAAATGAAACCAGCGGCTGGCGTTGTCGTTGATGGCCTCAGCGACGGCCGTGGTGAAGGCGATGACGTCGTGGTTCAGCACCTTCTCCAATTCCTTCTGGCGCGCGACCAGACCGGGCAGGTCGGCGGACCATTTCTCGCAACCAGCCTTGATCTTCTTGAAATCCTTGGCGGGGACGACGCCTTCCTTCACCAGGGCTTCGCTGGCGAGGAGTTCGATTTGCAACCAGATCTTGAGTTTATTTTCGTCGGTCCAGATGGCCCGCATCTCCGGGCGGGAATAGCGCGTAATCATGGCTTCAGCCTAGGTGATTCGCAGAATCGTGGAAATGCTAAATCGTCCTGCGACGGCTTTGGTCGTGGGTGGAGCAACGGCGCCGGCGCGCTCCGCGGCCAGACCCTATTCAGCCGGCTTCAGCAGGAGGTACCAAGCGAATACCGCCAGCACAACAACCTGCAAACTCACGTCCAGCCAGTATTCCCCCGGAGAATCCTGTCTTCGGACGGCATGGCCCCAGTGCCACCACACGCGACCGGCGAGCAACTCGACGAGGATTAGCAGCGTGAGGGGACCGCCCACCAATCCAAAAACCACCCAGCCAACGTTATCTGGTGTGATCATGGCGCGAGGTTAAGAAACCCTGTGTTACCCTGTCGAGTGTGCGGTTCAATCAGTCTGATTACGTGAGCCGTTTGATCAACCCCTCCAGTCCGCCTTCCACCGGCTCGATCTCGATGGGCGCGACGGGGCTCGCGGGATTTGCCGAAGGAACGGCCGTCGGGGTTTCCGGCGAACAGGCGCGGGGGACTGGTTTGTCTGAAGGTGCAAGCCGGAGCGGCTCGTTTGCGGCAGTGACTTCCTCCTGGTCAGGCGTTTCGTCCTCCGCACCGGGGACATGCCATTGCGTGCGTTTCGCCATCCACGCCTGGTAGCGCTCGAAACTCCACATGCCAGCGTCCGCCCCCGTTTCCAGCGCCTGGGGGATTTTAAAAAAGTCCCGGTTGCGGATGAACGCCCGCACGGAATTCGTCGAGCGCAGGATTTCGCATTCGGGCACGCGCAACTCCAAGTCGGGCCGGAATCGCAATCGCTGGCAAACCACGGCCAGGAGCGAGTCGGCCAACTGCGCGGCGACGTTGGCTTGGATTTCCGAGGGGAAGGCGAGGACCACGCGCTGCAGCGCCTCGGCGCATGAGCCGGAGTGGACCGTGGCCAAAACGAGATGCCCAGTCTCAGCGGCGTTGAGCGTGAGGCGCATCGTCTCCGGCTCGCGCATCTCGCCGACCATGAGCACGTCCGGATCCTCGCGCAACGCGTCGAGCAATCCCTGCTCGAACGACGGCGTATCGCGACCCACCTCGCGCTGGCGAATGAAGGCCCGACGCGGGCGGAGCAGATATTCGATCGGGCTTTCGATGGTGAGAATGTGACGCGGTTCGGTGAGGTTGATCTCCTGAATCAGCGCCGCCAGCGTGGAAGACTTGCCGCAGCCCGTCGCCCCGCTGACCAGCACCAGGCCATTGGTGGGAACGACGAGCTTCTTGAGATCGGGATGCAGGTTCAGCCGCTCGATCGTGGCCTGGAAACCGGCGAGGAGGCGGATGGCGAAGCCGACGCCCCGGGCCGTGTGCAGCACGTTGATCCGGCAGCGCACGCCGGCGATGGTTCGCGAGAAATCCGCCGAGCGGCGGGCCAGAAAGTGCGGCCACAGTTCCGCGCCGATGGCTTCGCGCGCCATCTCGATCAGGCTCTGGCCGGGCAGCGGTTCCCCGGCCGTCCGCAAGGTGCCGCGCACGCGCACGGCGGCGGGCAGTCCCGGTTCCAAATGCAGATCACTTGCGCCCTGCCGATTGGCGGCGGCGATCAATGTGCTGAGTGTCATGGTTCGTGCGTCGCGATGCCAGGACGACAAACACCAGCCAGGGTCAGAAGTTGCACCCCGCCCCACCCGACAAGCTCGCCGGATTGCCCACCAGGCAGTTCCACGTCGCCACGCCGATGGGACTCAGTTCTCCACGTTGCCGCCACCCTGGCCGGGTGGGTCGTTCATGATGACAACGATGGGCCAGAAGAGGGCGATGACGATGCTCCCGACAATGATCGCCAAGAACACGATCAGCACCGGTTCGAGCAGCGAGGTCATCGCATTGACGGCGTTGTCCACCTCGTCGTCGCAGCCGTCGGCCACCTTCAACAGCATGTCGGGCAGCGCGCCGGTTTGTTCGCCCACGTCCACCATGCCACAGATCACCGGCGGGAAAACACCCGACGCCTTCAGCGGCGCCGCCACGGTTTCGCCTTCCTTTACATTAGCATGCACCGTGGCGACGACGCGTCCGATGACGACGTTCCCAGCGGTCTCCTTCACGATGGTGAGGGCTTGCAGGATGGGCACGCCATTGCTGAGCAACGTGCCGAGCGTGCGCGCGAAGCGCGAGATGGCCAGTTTACGGAAGACCGGCCCGACACCGGGGAGGCACAGCTTGAGGCGATCCACCGTCCAGCGCCCCCAGGTCGTCCGCGGCAGCGCACCAAGCGCGAGGATCGCGACAACCAGCGTGATGCCCGCCGCCAGCAAGTGGTGGCGCACGGCCTGACTGACGCCCAGCACGAAGAGGGTGAAGCTGGGCATCTTCGCGCCGGGCACAAGCCCATCGAAGACTTGCTGGAATCGCGGGATGACGAAGATCGTCAACAGCGTCAGGATCGAGAAGGCGACGAAGAGCACCGCCACCGGGTAGAACATGGCGGACTTCACCTTGCCCTTGATCTTCTGCGCCTTCTCCTGGAACTCAGCGAGCCGCCGCAAGGTGACATCCAGCGCGCCACCCATTTCGCCGGCCTTGACCATGTTGAGGTAGAGCGAATTGAAAACCTTCGGGCGCGCGGCCAACGCTTCGGAAAGAGTGTTGCCGTTTTCGATGCTCGCGGCCAGATCGCCGAGGATGCGCTTGAACGTCCGATGCGTTTCCTGCTGATGGAGGATGCGCAAGCCGCGCAACAGCGGCATGCCGGCTTCAACGAGCGTGGCGAGCTGCCGCGTGAAGGCGGTCAGCATGGCCGGTTTCACCCGGCCACCGAACATCAGCGTGGAAGAAGCCGCCAATGGCGGGCGCGGTTTGGAGCCAGCGCGCGACAGCAGGCGCGGCTTGGGCCGGCGTTCCGCAACGCGTGTCGGGAAAAGGCCCATCTGCCGGATGCGGCGCAGGGCTTCGCTTTGATCCGCCACCTCCAGCGCCCCGGATACGCTGGCGCCCGTCGGATCCACGGCCTCGTACGCGTAACTGCTCATCGTCAACCTCGCTTTCCATTGCGGCGCGCCGCCAATTCGGACACAACCGCACCTTCACCCGGTTCGACAGGGCGGGCGTGAAAAGCTCACGCGCGGTTGAGGACCGAAAGACTGACCGCCACGACGACCGATCTCACAGATGCAACGGTCAGCGCTACACCTTCAGGAGTTCACGCTGCCACTTCATCAACTCCACAGCATGCTTGTCCCCATGGCGGGCGAGTTCGAGCAACGTGGCCCGTGGGGCGATGAGCGAAGGGTCGAGGTCGAGCTTGGCCGCCTGCGCATCGCGCCGGCGTTCCAAGTCAGCGAGGCGGCGACGCTCCGATTCAGTAAGCCGGCGGGAATTGAAGCGCAGGAGTTCCGGATGCTGGTGGTCGGGCGTTTCGAGGCCGCGCTTGATGGCTTGCTGGAGCCCTTCGCGGCGCCGGTCCGAAAACCGCCGGGGCAACATCGCGTCGATCGGCCTTGAATCCAGCGTGGCGATGGCGAGGTTGGTCAGCATCTCATGCGGGAGCACGAAGAACGGCGGGCGGCTGCACGCGAGCGCTTCCTGCTCACGCCAACGCCAGAGTTCGCGGAGCACCGCCAGCGCGGGTCGGCTGAGGAGATGGCTACCCTTGGTACGCCACACGGTATTCCCGTCGGGTTCGTTGTCGCGGGCGCAATCCTGCACCTGCCGGGCACAGGTTTCCTCGTGCCACGCGAGCCGCCCTTTCTCATGCAATTCCAGCCGGAGCTTATCGGAAAGCGGTTTGAGATGACGGGTATCATTACGGGCGTAGGCCTCCATGCGCTCGGTCAGCGGACGGCGCGCCCAATCGGCTTTCTGCATGCCCTTGTCGAGCGTGAGGCCGAGGTAGTGGCTCACGAGCGAGCTCAGGCTGAACTGACGTTGGCCCAGCAGCCGCGCCGCCAGCATGGTGTCGAACACCGACCGCGGTGTGAACCGATGGTGCTTCCAGAGCAGCCGGATATCGTAATCCGCCCCATGCATCAGCAGATCATGCGACTTCAGCACCTGGAGGAAGCGCGGGACGTCAATGCCCGCCAACGGATCCACGAGGCGATCACCTGCGGCGGTGCTGATCTGGATGAGGCAGACCTTTTCCGGATAGGCGTGCAGGCTGTCGGCTTCCGTGTCCACCGCAACCCACGTGGCCGCTCGCAGCACCGGAAGGAACGCATCCAGCTTCTCGTTCGTATCAATCACTCCGGAGGATTATGCGGTGAACCCCCGAACGTGCCAAGCGCTGGGTTAAGGACACGGTGTGAAAGGAAGTGGCGGTCACCCTGAACGGGATTCCCTCACAAACCGGGGGCATCGGACCGCGGACATTCCCCTGTCCGCAGCGCGGGGAAGGCATCGGCCGGGTCGTGGTACCCGTTGTGATTGGCAGGTTGTGCCGCTGCGCCCGGGGACCGGACGCGCTCCTCCTGACCGCCACTTGCAGTTGCGCCGGTTAAGGAAGCATGCCGGGCAAGTTTCGCGATGCGCCGGAACGACGCAACGGTTACGCTTCAGGGAATCGCTGGATGAATGATGTGAGTGATGTGAGTACAGGCAGCCACCCAGTCCGCAGCCGCGCGAGGGCTACACGCCTACCCGTGCAGAATCTGCTGCTGGCGACTGCCGTGCTCGGCGGCGTGAGCGGCGTGGCGTTGTTCCTCAA
Source organism: uncultured Verrucomicrobiota bacterium (assembly GCA_964634255.1). Classification (GTDB taxonomy): domain Bacteria; phylum Verrucomicrobiota; class Verrucomicrobiia; order Limisphaerales; family MWDV01; genus MWDV01. The sequence goes on from CAZWJC010000044.1 coordinate 22,283, forward strand.
CGCCCATACAGGCTTCCCCTTTGGACGCGGACACTTGGCCGGGGAAGTTCCGGCCCACTGGATCATCGGCTGCCAAGCAGGTTTGGTATTAGCCGCAACTCTCTCCCTGCTCACCGCGCGGGGCGTCGCGAAGCTGTTGCTGCTCCCCCTGCGCGGCCGCCAGGATTACGGCTACTGGCTGCTGGGCTCGAGTGCGCTGCTCGGGACCTTGCCGCTCACCGGGCTGGACTTACTGGCCACACAGGTTGGGCATTGGTGGCGCTGGGAAAGCAGCGCCTGGCAGTGGCAAGGCATCGCGCTTCCGACCATTGCCGGCTGGTTGCTGGTCCACTCCATTGCCCTGTTGTTCGCCACGCCAGCGCTGATTGACAAGCGGCCCGTAGCATCGGCGCCCGGTGTGCTGCCGCTGGTGGGGTGGTTCGCATTGAATGCCGTTTGCATCGCGAGTTGCCTTTCACACACCCGTGATGCTGCGGTAGCGGTGCTCGCTGCGCCGGTGTTGCTCGTCACGACGCTTGCCTTTCGTCGTTCGTGCCGAGTGTCTGATCGCTCCCCGTGATTGATCGGGCCGGGGATAAGCCAGCCGGTCGGTGTGTCCCCGCCCACCGGCCGCGAATCGCAACCATGACGGTGAGGAGGCACGGGGTGCGAAATGAAATGGCGGTCATCGGGGTTTGGGAGCGCGGCTGTGTGCGTCAGCACCAGCCGCAGAAACACCTCTGCGGACCAGGTGATGGCATCGCCCCCCCCTCTCGCTGGCCACACGGCTGCGGGTAAGACACCCGCGCGCCACCCCCAACCTGGCCGCAACTTCCTTCATACCCTTGAGCATGTCCGCGGTTGCATCCGCCGCGGGAATTTCCCAGGCTGAATGTGCGTTTCGCCATGTCCAGCAAAACCGAGATTCTCCCAACGCACACGCCCGCGCTGTTCGAAGCGGCCGTGCGACAAGCGGCGGATGCCTTACGCGCCGGCGAGGTGGTGGCGTTGCCCACGGAAACCGTCTATGGCCTCGCGGCGAATGCCTGCGATCCGCAAGCAGTGGCCCGCATCTACGAGATCAAGGGCCGGCCCGCGCATAATCCGATTATTGTCCACGTAGCCAGCGTGGAGATGGCATGTGGCTGCGTCATGGACTGGCCAGTGGTGGCGGGAAGGTTGGCGAAAGCCTTCTGGCCTGGTCCGCTTACGCTGGTGTTACCGAAGTCGGCGTGCATCCCAGATATCGTCACGGCAGGAGGGCCGACGGTGGGCGTGCGCTGGCCAAGTCATCCGTTTATTCAAGCCGTGATCCGCGCGGGCGGCTTTCCCCTCGCCGCGCCCAGCGCGAATCTGTCGAACCAAATCTCGCCCACGAGTGCCGAGCACGTCCGGAGACAACTGGCGGGCCGGTTACGGCTGATCGCGGATGGCGGGCCGTCGCAGGTTGGAATTGAATCTACCGTGCTCGACCTGGCGAGCAAGCCGCCGCGGGTGCTCCGGCCGGGAATGATCCACGAAGAATCGCTGGCGGCCGCCGTTGGCGGTGTGCGAAGCACGAAGTCCGAAGCGCAAGCCTCCGGCGGCGTGCTGCGCAGTCCCGGGCAGCTGCTGAAACACTATGCGCCCAAGGCGAAACTGAGGGTGCTACGTTGGCACGACTTGGTGGATCTCAGGTCGCAACTCGCCCAGCTCAAGATCGAACCGCGCACCACCTGGATTGTCGCGTACGACCGCATTCCCGCGGGCGAAGGGTTCGCCGGGGTCAGCGTGATGCCGCACGATGCCGAGGCCTTTGCCCGGGCACTGTATGCCGAGTGGCATCGGTGCGACGAGGTCGGGGCGGGGTGCATCGTCATGGAAGCCCCACCGCATTCGGGTGAATGGGCGGGGATTGCGGACCGTCTGAAGAGAGCGGCGGCCTGACGACGAGTGTTTGACGACTGGCCGCGAATACCGCAAGCTGCGCACCCGATGAGAATGTTACGTTTCACTTTCTGCGCCGTCACCCTCGCGCTGACGGTGTTGGCCCGTGCCGAATCCCCGGAGACCCGCAACTGGTCTCTGCAGGATTGCATCAAGCAGGCGCTCGAGCACAACCTCGACCTGCGCATCGCCCGTTACAGCCCGGAGATCTCTCTGTACAACTTGAAAGGCTCGTACGGAGCTTACGACCCGACGCTCAGCGGCTCCATCCAGCATGACTACGACAAGGCGGGGGACCAGCTTTTCCAGGGCAGCTTCTGGGTGCCCGGACAGGAAACAGATACCGATTCCGTGCGGAGTGGCTTGAACGGCCTGTTGCCGTGGGGCACCACGTACGGGGTGAATTTCAGCGCCTCGGACACAGACGGCCAACGCTACACCACCGACAGCACGAACGTCTTTTCCGTGCCGTATTCCTCCAGCGGCGGTTCTGTGATCATGAGCGTGACCCAACCGCTGTTGAAAGATTTCTGGTACAACCCGACACGCCTTTCGATCCAAATCCGCAAGAACGAGCTCAAGCAATCGGAACTCGGCCTGCGCAAAACGATCATGGACACAGTGGCGCGGGTGGAGGAGGCCTATTACGCGCTCAAGGCGGGTTACGAGCGAGTTAAGGTTCAGGAAGGCGCCCTGGAGCTGGCGCAACGGCTTCTCTCGGAAAACAAGAAGCGTGTCGAAGTTGGTGCCCTGGCACCGTTGGACGAGAAGCAGTCCGAGGCCCAGGTGGCGACGAGTCAGGCGGACTTGCTGGCGGCCCGGCGCGATGTGGCCCTACTCGAAAACACACTGATCGCCCTGATGACCGATGATTTCGCCAGTTGGGCCAACGCGAAGCTTGAGCCCTCGGAACCTCTCAAGGCGGAGCGGCAATTGTTCAACGTTCAGGACAGTTGGGGCAAGGCGCTAACGCAACGACCCGACTTCCTGGCGCAACAGATCTCTCTAGAGAGCTCCGGCATTTCGGTGAAGATCAACCGCAACGGGCTGTATCCGCAGGTGGATGTGAAAGGTGGCGGTGGTTACTCCGGTTCGACGGCGGAGATGAGCGGCGTGCTGGGGGACATCAAACATCGGGATGAGCCGTCGTGGTACGTCGGCGGCGTACTCAGCTATCCGCTGGGCAACCGCTCGGCGCGTTACGCCTACAAGGCCAGCAAAGCTAGCCACGAGGCCGCCCAGCTCTCGCTGAAACAGGCGGAACAAGCCATCATGATCGAGGTGGACAATGCCATCAAGAATGCCCAAGCCAGCTTTGAGCGCGTGGACGCCACCCGGAAAGCCCGGGAGTATGCCGAGGCGGCGTTGGCGGCTGAACAGAAGAAGCTCGAAAGCGGCAAGAGCACCAGCTTCGTCGTATTGCAGCTCCAGAAAGACCTGACGGACGCACGGTCCACGGAAATCAGCGCGTTGACCTCCTATAATATCTCCCTGGCGGCACTGGCCAACCGCGAGGGCTCCATCCTGGAACGCAATCGCATTGACCTGGAAGTGAAGTAGCCTCCGGCTATTTCCCAGCATCCAGCAACCATTGCCAATCCCCGACCAGTTCGCCGAGCATCGGCAGCAGGTCGGGGTTTTTAGAGCGTACTGCAAAAAGAATGTCAGAAAGGCCTTGTACTTTTACTTTTAACGGTACCGTACACAGTTTGGGCTGTGGGACGGCCCCGGCTGCAACTCAATCGCGAGAACGCTACGCTCGAAGAAATCGAGCGCACGATGGATTGCACGCCGTCGAAAAAGGTTTTCATCCGCTTGCAGGCACTGACCATGGCGGGCGTCAAGTGGCAGTCGTCTGGACGCCGGCTTGCTCTTTCGAGCCGACCCCCAGAGCTGTTCGCCCCCTGCCGCGGCAGGTTCGAGTTGAGAATGAATGTTGCCGCGCCCAAGAAACCGTAGGAATAATTCAGATGGCTGCCCGGCCGGAGACTATCACCGTCCGCACTGCCAATCCGCCTCTAGGCGAAGCACAAGCGGTTGGTACCGATGAGCGAAAAGGCTCTGCAATGACGGCGGTTGCCGGTGCAACTCCGCAACGGTCCGCGGCAGCTAGTTGAATCTCCACGATGCGTTCCCTGCGCGTGTTCTGGGGACAAGGAACGCGTTTCATTGCCGGCGGTATCAGGACCGTGGACATGGGGCTACGATGCCCGGCAGACGCTCCTGGAAGCCCTTGGAACCGCGTTCGCGGGTGCCGTGGCGAAACACGCTGGTTGCTGTGATTGCTTTCTGATTGCTTTCTGATTGCTTTCTGATTGCTTTCTGAGCATCGCTCCTGACCGGCAGGCAAGAGACACAAAACGCCAGCAAAGGCAGTCACTCAGGAATGGGCACACGCAAGAAATCCCTGTAAACATTGGATTCAACGCGTGTTTTGATTGAGGGAGAAGGGTGGTGGTGGGAACAGGATTCGAACCTGTGTAGGCGTAAGCCAGCAGATTTACAGTCTGCCCTCGTTGGCCGCTTGAGTATCCCACCAAACGCGGGCGCACAGTAAGCCACGCGAAGTTCATTTTGTCAACCCGCAGAACCCCGGACATTCCCAGTTTTCTCGGCCGAAGGGGAAGAGGCGTTGTCGGGGCACTGGAATCGGGGCGGAAGCGGGATGACACAGGCGGCAGACTTGCCCCAGACGCGAGAGCAACATCGCGACGCCATCGGCCAAGGCGTAGTAGTGGAACTCAGGCACGCCGAAGAACCGTTTGGCGGCGCGGTAGACCTGCCAACGTGTGTGGGCAACGGTTCTTCGCGATGCCGGCGCACCAGCGGCGCGAGGATGAGGGACAGCACCGAAGTGGCGTAGCTGCTCAGCAGCGCCGCTGAGCAACTGCAGGCCCAGCAGGAACCGTTTTTGGCGAGCGCCCGTTCGAGGCTTGGAACCCACTCAGCATCAGGACAACCAACGCAGCAGCGGACGCTGCGAACAACGGCAGCCAAAACCGGCACGACACCGCCAACCGCTCCAGCACCCATCCCACGCCAGCGGCATGAGCAACAGGAAGAAACAGCGGTTCGCGTTCACCGGGCCCGTCTCTCTGTGATTCAGGCGACGACGTCCAGTGCTGCGTGCCGAAAAACCCGTTTGGCGCGCTTCTGGACTGGCTGGATTATTCGGAGCTCGAGTCAGTCGCCCCCCACGTCTCGCACCTCAACTTGCGTGCGTTGTCCCGGTTTGAGCGAGACATTGTGGAACTCGATCCACTGGTAGGGCCGGCGTTGCAGATGCAGTTTGGCGCCACCGATGGCTTCCGTGCTGAATGTGGCAGAATACTGGAACGAGTGATTCACCCCCATTCGCGGCCCGACGCGGATCGGCGCAATCTCGCCGCGCGCACCGAGCGCAATCAAACGTGTCTGCCAGCCTTTCGTCTCCTGATAGCTGCAAACCACGGAGGTTTCGCGGTCGCCGGGGATGACCGTGCGCATGATCGTCCCTTCGCTGCCGGTAGAGTTCCCAGTGGAAAAGTCCCATTTCATGAGGGTTGCCCACGGCCCGGCTGCAACCCCGACCCGGAAACTCGTCTTGGCGAGTCCAGGTTCGCAACTCAAGATCTGATGGAAAACGGTATCGGCCACTCGCGGAGCTTCCCAACACCCGCAGAGGCCCGCCGGAATCGCCCCAACTCCGGGGATGCTATCCAGTATGGTGTCGGGCAGACCGTTTGTCTGTTCGCCGACGCGGAACGTGAGCTCGTACAAATCTCGGTCGGGCTCATTTGCGGAACCAGGGAGGCTGCGGATCGCCTCGCTCATCGCCGAACCGTCGGGTTGCCACCAGGCGCGATTAGTTGCGTCGGGTTGGAATCGTGAGATCGCATACAACTCCACAGTCGTTCCCGACACGCGGGCCAAGAATGGTGCTTGAGCGAGCATTCGTACCGCTTGTTCTGTCTGCACAGACGCGGTCACGGGATCCGCAGGTCCAACCAACTCCAGAAAGCCTTGGAACGGCTCACCGGCCCTGTTGGTGACCGAGAACAGCAGCTTGGGCTCGCCGAGGACAACGGAGATCGGCCCTTGGTCCTGCAACGTCTGAAGCTGCACCTCCAACGTCGCGTCTTTGGCCGCCAGTTCAACTGTTGTGGGAAGCTTCGGTGGAATGGCCCGAGGTTGTGGTGGCGGTTCACCCGGCTTCGCGGGCTCAAGCTTGGGCAGGGCGGGGCGGGAAGCATCCATCCAACTGCTGTGGTATTGAAATGGGCCCGCGGGCGTGTGCGTGTTCACGATTCCCCGGTTCGCGGTCGCTCGCAGCGCATAGCCGTCCGGAACGTCCGCCGAGTAGTCAATGCTGGGAAAGCGTGCGACGAAATGGCGAACGCGGACGATGGCCTGTGGTTTGCCGCCGGGTTGAGCGATGTCCTCTGCCGATGGCACGGCGCGATTGAACTCGATCAACCCCGTCATGACGCCGCCGGACTTGTTGGTCACCGCGAACAGCATCAGTGGTTCGCCAGCCATCAGCGTGAGTGGGCGCTCACAAAAACTGTCCCTGATTTGAGCCGACGCGGCCTCGGCCTCATCGTTGCCAAAACCCTGTCCCAACATGCCGCCGAGATACCAGATGAGTGCCACGGACGTCCGCACGCTGTCAGGCTGCCAGTGGGTAAATAGCGTCGTGCGGGTATCGCGAATCTCGCCGTCGCTGCCCTTCACCAACGCTGAGAGGGCTTCTCCGGGTTGAATCGTGGAGTCCGTCCACACGGTCACGGTTCGTGTTTCTTCCGATGTGCCCACCATTTGATTCGTCGCCCGCGTCAACACGATGGTCTTGGCTGCAACAGTGTTCGTCACGCTCCGGACGACCGGGGCCGGCGTGGGTCGACCGGGGGGCCGGCGATTCAGCGCATCCAACAGCCGCTTCGATTCGGCATCGCTCATCCGACCGGTGATGTTGACGAATCCACTGGTGATCGGGGTGACGATCTTCGTCCACATTAGGACGCGGCCGCGCCAGACAATCGCCAGCCGGCGATTGACATTGGCCGTGGTCAACTCCTCCAGCCGCCTCGCTCCAGCTTCGGTCAGGCGGAGGGCAAGCGTCTTCTGCTCCGGCTGGTTGGCGACGAACTCTGCATTCAGGACGGCGGACTCGTCGAGTATCAATTCCTCCGCCAGCCGCAACTTCCATTTGCCCGCAGTGTCGCTCGCGTCCGGCTGCCACTCGGCGGGAGCGTTGGTGTCGCCGTCGTCAGCCACCCAGCGAAATTCCAAACCGCCGTAGAGCACGGCGAGGCGGTTTGAGCTCTGGCGTTTCACCAAAACACCTGCTTGCTCCCGCATCGCGTCCTCCAACTGTGCGATGGCCTCCGACCGCGTGAGCGCGGTGAGGTTCGTGTAGCCGATGGTGGCTGCCGATTTCCTCACGCGCGCTTCGACGTCCAGTTCGCAGCGGGCCAGCGTGGCGTAGATGTCGAGCACTTGCGAGACGCCTAATCCCCAGAACGAGATGCTCCCCGCCACGAGTGTTTCTGTGGCTGGGGAATGGCGGGTTTGATCGGGAGAGACATTACCGTTCTGCACCAGCTTGTAGCGGAGCTTCACGCCGCGTGGGTTCTCGGTGTAGCCGATGATTTGCAGGAGACCATAGTTGCCCGAGCGAGTACGAAATGCGTACGTCCGGCCCATCGAATTGGTCGTGCCCAGAACAATCCTCGGATGGTGATTGGTGAGAACCCAGCCGGCTTCCTGCCACAGTTGGCTGGCATTCATCTTGTCCCAGCTAATCGCCCGCGCTGATTGGCCGCCTGACGACGTTGTTCTTGGAACGGAAACCGCCAGCTCGGGCAACACATGCAGGCCCAGATTGAATCCCATAAGTTCGATGACTTTGGCCGGTGAATACTCATTGGTGAAGAAACCAAGCTCCACTCCGCTTTCCATCGTCCAGTCTATGAACTTCCCCTCAAGTAGTTCCCACTGTCCTAAGACTCGGTGAGAATGCTTCATGCCAGTGTCTAGGTCGAGGAACTCAGCCTGTGAGGCTGTAGAGACCAACACCTGTTCGATCACCGGGCCGAATTGGAGCGCGTCCGTGCGGTTGGTGGACTGCAACCGGAAATCGAACTCCCGTCGGGCGTAACCAGCGACGCGGGTTTGGGAAAGACCGACCGACTCCTCTCGGTATCCGGGCGCAGAGATGTTGAACACCAATTCCACCCCATGTCGGACACCATTTCGCCAATACAGCAGGTCGGCATCGTGCGGCCACTTCAGTTTGTACCGGCCGTCGGAATCCGTCTTCGCCTCGTTTAGGACTTCGCTTTCACCACTGCGCATCACACCAATGGTCGCCTGCGGCAGTGGCTCGCCCGAGACGGCATCCGTGATGCGGCCGGTCATGACGTAATTCGGATGCTTGGGTGCAGCGAGCCAAACCAGGAAACCGGCAAGGAGCAAAAGGCCACCCCCCACCAGCATAACCAGTCGCCAAATGCACGGCTGCCTTGACGGCTTGGGTTGTGTGAGCAAGCACTGTCCGCGGCTCCAGGAAATCAATCCAGCGAATACGGCCACGAGGCCACCAAACACCACGCCGCCCAGGATGCCTAACACGATGTTCAGCGGCCGGTTTGGACGGCTGGGGCGCAACGGCGCAGTCGCCTGCTCCACCAACCTCACCCGATAGAGTTTCGGCTCGCCCGCGACGACCAGCCCATTGACGGGCTTTGGCCTCGGGTTCTTGGTGTGGCTGGCAACGGCCTTGGCGTGCCAGTCAATGAAGCTCATGGCGATCGCGTTGGCGAGCTGGGCAGCCGCTTCCGGGTTTTCATCGAAGCACCGGATTGAGATGATGCGTCTGGCCACAGAAACCACCATCCGCCTCTTGAGCAGCTCCAGAGTTGTGGAGGTCTGGAGCGGACTCCCGCCGCCGTAACGTCGCCTCCATTCCAGGTTGAGATTCAGGTTGGTGACCACCTTGCCCAGAATGAAACCGGACTGAATCATGAGCACCTCGCCGCTCATTTCCTCGTCATCAATCTCAGAGGCTGCCGCCGAGGTAGCACTGCTGTCCGCCGGCACCAGGCGCTGCAGAATAACACTGGATTGCGCTGCGTAAGATTCCGGCAGCATGAAGGTGACGACACTTACTACCGCCACGACCAGAAGCCAGACCGCGAATCCGGCCACCAGCGCCCGCCGAATGATCCGCCGCCAATTGATCGTTGCAGCCGGAAGAACGTGGGCCTGGGCTTGCTCGGACTTCGGGTCTCGAACTTCGACTTTTCCGGCGTCCGCCGAGATCGTCTCCACCTGCGTCTTGAACACGCTCGCCTGCTGGTAGCGCCGCTCGGGGTTCTTCTCCAACGCCCGCAAGACAACTTCATCCAGACGCACGTCAATCTGAACCTTGCGGGAGGGCGGCTGAAGCTCCTTGCCGGGCAGTTCACCCGTGAGCATCTCGTAGAAGACGACGCCCAGCGAATAGATGTCCGCGCGGTGATCCACCTCGCTGGGCTTCTCTGCCTGCTCGGGCGACATGTATTTGGGCGTGCCGAGGACCTGATTCTGCGTGAGCTGCTCCCCAGAAAAACCGCACCCAGGGCATCGTCAAGGGCGAGGGGCCGACGAAAGAGCTCACCCTGCAGTACGTGCCCCAGGGCGCGCCCGTGGAGGAAGGCGAGGTGCTGGTCACCTCGGGGCTGGAGGAAATTTTCCCCAAGGGGCTGCCCGTGGCCAAGGTGACCTCGGTGGGGCGCTCGGGCTCGTCGCTGTTCCAGCTCATCCATGCCGCGCCGCTTTTCACGCCGCGCCAGCTTGAGGAAGTGGCTTTGCTGTTCAAGGCCACGGCTGCGGCTGGCACGCGCTTCGGCCAGGCTCATCACCTTGCGCACTACCATCTTGAGGCCACCAGCATAGTCGTCATGACTCACTTCGCCTTCAACCACCACCACCGTGTCCTTAACGATGGCGTTGCGGAATTGTTCATACGTATCGCTGAACAATGCCGCCTCGATCCGCCCCGTGCGGTCATCCAG
>CAZWJC010000045.1:0-31776 GCA_964634255.1 uncultured Verrucomicrobiota bacterium
GGACTGAGCATTTCAAAGCGCATCGCTTTCATGCAAATCACGCAAAGTGAAGGATGATCGGGTTGGGGACTTGGTCTTCACATTCTCGGTCGTAGGGATAGCGGCAGGTCAAGGCGTTGTCCAGAAAGGATTGCCGAGCGCACGGTACGCAGTCGCCCCATCCAGCAAGGCTGGAACTCTAATTACCAGCGATTGGTTTCCGCGCTTAAAGCCCGGTGTGTTACCAGAGGTTGGAAGCGCTTTTGAGTTTCCCGAGCAGCGTCGCGTCCGCCGCTGGGAAGGCGTAGGCATCCAGTTCGTTGCGATCAACCCACGCCACGGCGGCGCAACCGAGCGGTCGTGGTTCGCCATCAAGGAGACTGCAGAGGAAGAACTGGAGGTGGACGGTCTTCTCCGGATAGGCGTGGGTGACTTCGTCGAAGAGGCGGCCCACGGCAACTTCCACGCCCAGTTCCTCGCGCAACTCGCGGGCAAGGCATTGCTCGAAGGTCTCGCCAAGCTCGCGTTTGCCACCGGGAAATTCCCACAGCCCGCCCAAGTGCGATCCGGCGTAACGCTGCGTGATGAGCAGCTTGCCGCCGCGAAAGACGAGGCCGGCGCTGACCTCAACGGAAGTGCGAGGGGCGAGAGGCGAAGCACGAAGTGATTCGTCCGCGGGAGCGGGGCCGTGTTTCATGGTGCACCCTTCGGACTGCTCACTTCTTCCTTTGGCTCACCGACCCACGCTCTTGTAGATCCAACCCATCTGTTCCATCTCTTGCGGATCGAAGAGATTGCGGCCGTCGAACAAAATCGGGTGCGTAAGGGCTTTGCGGGCGCGCTCCAAATCCAGCTTCTTAAACTCGTCCCACTCCGTCGCCACGATCAGGGCATCACAGCCGTCGGCCACCACATTCATGTCGTCCACGAACGTCACGTTCGGAAGCACAGCTTTCGCCTTGTCCATCGCTTTGGGATCGTGCACACGCAGTTTCGCGCCTTCCTTCTGCAACCGCTGGCACAAGTCAATAGCCGGGGACATGCGCACGTCGTCGGTGTTCTGCTTGAAGGCCAAGCCCAACACGCCGATGGTTTTGTCCTTCAGCACCCACAGCGTGTCGGTGATCTTCTTGACGAAGCGGTCCATCTGCTCGGCGTTGATCCGCTGCACTTCCTTCAGCAGACGGAAATCGTAGCCGGTTTGCTCGGCGATCTTCACGAACGCGCTGAGGTCCTTGGGAAAACAACTGCCGCCGAAGCCCAGCCCGGCCTGGAGAAACCGCCGCCCGATGCGCTCATCCATGCCAATGCCGTTGGCGACCTCCTGCACGTTCGCCCCGGTGGCTTCGCAGATAGCCGCAATGGCGTTGATGTAGGAAATCTTCAGCGCGAGGAACGAGTTCGACGCGTGTTTGATAAGCTCGGCGGAGTTGATGTCGGTGACGATGATCGGCGCTTTGAACGGGGCGTAAACCTCTTTCATTGCCTGCACGGGCCGCTGGGAGCGCACGCCGATGACGACACGGTCCGGATGCATCAAGTCGTCCACCGCAAACCCTTCGCGGAGGAACTCGGGATTGCTCACGACGTCAAACTCGACCTTCGCCTTACAGTAGCGCTTGATCGTCTCCGCTACCTTGTCCCCGGTCTTGACCGGGACGGTGCTCTTGTCCACGACGATTTTGTAGCTGGTCATGGCCGCAGCAATCTCGCGGGCGACCTTCTCGATAAAGCTTAGGTCCACCGACCCGTCCGGCTGGGGCGGCGTGGGCACGGCGATAAACACAACGTCCGAGTTCTCCACGCCCTCGGCGGTGCTAACCGTGAACTTCAGCCGCCCCGCCGCGACATTGCGCTGAACCAACTCCTCCAGCCCGGGTTCATAGATCGGGATGCCACCGCCCAACAGCGTCTGCACCTTTGCCGCGTCGTTATCCACACACGTGACCGTGTGGCCAACCTCCGCAAAACAGGCCCCGGTGGTCAAACCGACGTAACCCGTCCCAATGATGCTGAGTTTCATATTTGGCAGAATGGAACAACCCGGGCGGATGCCGCCCAACCCTTACGCCCACCACTTGCCTGGCAACAATGCCACGGTCACCGTCCCGTGAATCACGGGGCCGGGATCTTGGCGGCTGGCGCGTTCGTGCCCGCTTCCGCCACCACGGCGAGATTGGGATATTTGGCCAGCAACGCTTGGAGGCGAACGCCTGCTTCGGCACCGGTCATGCCGTAGGGTGCGGCCCGGCCCACTTCCTCGTAAAGCGCCTTGGCTTGCTCGGGCTTGTTCTGGGCCTCGTACAGGCGCGCGAGGTTCAACTTCGCCTGCGTGATGATGGTGTCATTGGGCCGGCGTTCGATGAGGCTCTTGTAGCGATCGGTGGCGTCCGCCGCCTTGCCCTGCGCATCCAAGCATGCCGCCACGCCGAACTGAGCCTGCCCCGCCAATGGACTTTCCCGGTGGTCGCGCATGAATTTCTCATATTGCGCTTGCGCCTCGGCATACTTGCCTTCGGCGAAGAACGCCGCCGCGGCCCGCAACAGGGCCTGGCTTCCCGCGCTCGTGCCGCTGAACTCCGAAGCCACCTTCAGGAAAGGCTCCGGCTTCTCGATCCGCGTGGCCAGATTCACGGCCGAGACGGCGGCTTGGGACAACGCCTCGCCCGCCTGGACCTCGCGCTGCGAGCGGTTATAAAGGTAGTAGGAAACCGCGATGCCCACGACGACAACTCCGACGCTGCCGTAAAGGAGTTGCTGTTTCCGGGCGTCTGCCCAGGCGTAAAGCTGCAGCCACCAGGCTGGATGAGTAACATGTCCAACAGTTGATTCCATACAGGGCCGCAAATGTTCCGGCCAGCCCCACGAAAGGCAAGCTTGAAATCCCGGAAACTCACGCCACCGCACCTCGGCGTCTCGTCAGCAGCGGCCCGCACTTCTCTGCTCGTTTGCATTGGCACGCCTCCGCAAATGCCGTAGTCTTTGCCGCCAATGAAGTTGTCCTCGCTGCTGCTTGGGTTGGTTTGCGGGCTTGCAACGCTAGCCGCGCAGGCCACGGTCACCGTCCAAAACCTCCGTTGCGAATACCGGACGAATCCGCTGGGCATTGACGCGGCGCCGCCGCGGCTCGGGTGGGTAATGCAATCCGATCTCCGCGCCGATTTCCAAACGGCCTGCCAAATCCTCGCCGCGTCGAGCCGGGCGAAACTCGCCAAGGGCGAGGCGGATCTCTGGGACAGCGGCAAGGTGGCTTCGAGCGAATCAGTCCGCGCCTGCTACGCCGGCCAACCGCTGCGCTCCGGCCAGCGCGTGTGGTGGAAGGTTCGCGTCTGGGACGCCGCGGGCAAGGTTTCGGCGTTTAGCGAGCCCGCGTGGTTCGAGATGGCGCTGCTCGCGCCGTCGGACTGGCAGGCGCAGTGGATTCAGCGCAAGTCCGCCGAGCCAATCCCCGAGGCGCAGGCCTACGACGATCATCCTGCGCCGCTTTTCCGCAAGGAGTTCGCCCTCGCTAAACCGATCGCCCGTGCCCGTGCTTACGTGAGCGGTCTGGGCTACTACGAACTGCGACTGAACGGCGAGCGCGTCGGCGATCACGTGCTCGATCCCGGCTGGACGACCTATTCGAAGCGCGTGCTCTACTCGACCTACGATGTGACCGCGCAGCTCAAGCGCGGCGGCAATGCGCTCGGCATCATGCTGGGGAACGGCTGGTTCAATCCCCTACCCCTCCCGCTCTGGGGACGCATCAAACCCGGCGAAGCACTCACCACGGGCGTGCCCCGCGCCCTTGTTCAACTCGTGGTCGAGTTCGACGACGGCACTTCGCAAACCATCGTCACGGATGAAAGTTGGCGGGTGAGCGATGGTCCGGTGATGCGGAACAGCGTTTATCTGGGCGAGTTTTACGACGCACGGCGCGAGCAGCCGGGCTGGGACAAACCCGGCTTCGACGACACGAGTTGGGAAGCCGCCGTGCTGGCGCGTGAACCTAAACTCGGCGCGCTGTGCGCCCAGGACGCGCCGCCGATTCGGATCACGCGGACGCTCAAGCCGGTCAAACTCACCGAGCCGAAGCCGGGCGTGTTCATCTTCGACTTCGGACAGAACTTCGCGGGCTGGGCACGCTTGCGCGTGAAGGGCGAGGCCGGCACCCGCGTGCGGTTGCGCTCGGGCGAATTGCTGTATCAGGACGGCACGTTGAACGGCATGACCGCCGTCGCTGGCCAGATCAAGGATGGCGGCAACGATTACCGCTACGATGGCAAGGGCAAACCCAAGACGGCGTTCCAGCTCGACGAATACGTGCTGAAAGGCCAGGGAACAGAAGTCTTCACGCCGCGTTTCACGTTCCACGGCTTTCGCTACGTCGAGGTCACCGGCTTCCCCGGTCGGCCCACGCTGGATTCCCTCGAAGGGTTGCGCCTGAACTCCGACGTGGCGAGCGCGGGTTCGTTCAAGTGCTCAAACGAGCTGTTCAATCGCATTCAAGAAATGGTGCTCTGGACCGAGCTGAGCAACCTCTTCAGCGTGCAATCGGATTGCCCGCACCGGGAGAAGTTCGGCTACGGCGGCGACATTCTGGCATCAAGCGAAATGGCCATGATGAATTTCGACATGACGCGTTTCTACGCCAAGGCGGTGCAGGACCTCTGGGACGCCGTGCGCCCCAACGGCGGCTTTACCGAAACCGCGCCGTTTGTCGGCATCGCGGATGCCGGTCTCGGCGACATGTCCGGCCCGATTGGCTGGGGCTCAGCCCAACCGGTCCTCCTAACGCAACTCCGCCAATACTACGGCGAGGACCGCCCACTGCGGGAACAGTACGAAGCCACGAAGAAATGGATCGCCCTCCTGCGTTCCTGCGCGAAGGACGGCATCCTCGACAACGGCTTGAGCGATCACGAGAGCATCGTCCCCAAGCGGAGCGGTCTCACCGGCACGGGCTTCTACTACTTCAACGTGAAGTTGTTTGCGCAGCACGCGACCGCGCTCGGTAAGGATGCCGATGCCCGCGAGGCTTGGGCGCTCGCCGACGAGATCAAATCGGCGTTCAACCGGAAGTTCCTTGAACCGGGCACGGGCCGTTACGACACAGCCTCACAGGCTTGCCAGGCCTTCGCGCTCTACCACGGGCTCGCGCCGGCAGACGAGCACCCGCGAGCGTTGGATGTGCTCGCCCTGGACGTCGGCAAACACGACGGGCATCTGACCACCGGCATCTTCGGGACGAAATACATGCTCAACGCGTTGACCGATGCCGGTCGCGCGGACGTGGTCTATCGCCTCGTGAACCAGCGCACGTTCCCGGGCTGGGGACACATGATCGAAGGCGGCGCCACGACGCTTTGGGAACACTGGGAGTTCAGTGACAACATCTACTCGCACAATCACCCGATGTTCGGCTCGGTGAGCGAGTGGTTTTACAAGGCCCTCGCCGGCATTGCCCCGGCGCCGGATGCCGTGGGCTTTGACAAGATCATCATCCGTCCGCAACCGGTTGGCGATCTGCGCTGGGTGCGCGCCCACCACGAAACCGTGCGCGGGCGCATCACGAGCGAGTGGCGGCAAGAAGGCCGACGCTTCATGCTGCACGTGACCATTCCCGCCAACTCTTTTGCCTTGGTCCATGTGCCGGCGAAAGACTTTAGCCGCGTGACCGAAGGCGGACAGCCGACCAGCAACGCGCCGGGCGTGAAGTTTGTGCGGATGGAAGGTAACGCGGCGGTGTTTGCCGTCGGCTCGGGCGATTACGAATTCGTCGCAGACTGAGCGAAGCGACGGGGGCGACCGCTCGCCCCTCTGTTCAACTAAAGAGCCGCTTCGCTTTCTCGAAGAAACTCTGAACGCCGGGGGTCTCCTGGCCACTGCACAGCGCGGCGAACTCCTCGAGCTTCTGCCGCTGCGCACCGCTCAGCCGCGTGGGGACTTCGACGAGAATTCGCACGTGCAAATCGCCCTGGCCGTGGCCCTGGACGTTGCGCACGCCTTTGCCCTTGAGCCGGAACATCGCCCCAGGCTGCGTGCCGGCAGGGACTTTGATCATGGCTTTGCCGTTGAGTGTGGGCACTTCGATCTCACCGCCCAGCGTCGCCTGCACGAAGCTGATCGGCACTTCGCAAAGGAGATCGTCGCCTTCACGCTGGAAAATGTCGTGCTGGCGGACGTGCAGAATGACGTACAGGTCGCCGTTGGGGCCACCGTGTAATCCCGCCTCGCCGTTGCCGGACGAACGCAGCCGTGCCCCGGTGTCCACGCCCGCCGGAATGCGCAGCTTGATCTTGCTGGCCTTCTCGCGACGCCCCGCGCCCCGACAGTTGCGGCAGGGTTTCTCCACCACCCGCCCGGCACCGCGGCAGTGCGGACACGTTTGCGCAATGCTGAAAATGCCGCGGGCGCTGATGACCTGGCCGCGCCCACCACAGGTATTGCAGGTCTTGATCTTGGAGTCCGGCTCGGCGCCAGAACCGTTACACGCGTCACAACGATCCGGTTTGCTGACGGTAATCTCCTTTTCACAGCCCGCCGCCGCTTCCTCGAAATCCAATTCCAGATCGTAGCGCAGGTCGTCGCCGCGCTGCGGGCCGTTCGGGTCTTGTCTACCGCCGCCGAAGAGGTCGTCGAAGATGCTGCTGCCGCTGGCGCCGAACACTTCGCGGAAGATATCAAACGGATCGTGGAAATTGCCGCCACCGCCTCCCCATGCCTGGCCGGCGCCGGCCCGGGCGCGTGGATCGAACGCGGCGTGGCCGTAATGGTCGTAGGCGGAGCGCTTGCTCGGATCGCTCAGCGCCTCGTACGCCTCGCCCAGTTCCTTGAACTTCTCCTCGGCGGTCTTGTCGCCCGGGTTCTTGTCCGGGTGGTACTTCACCGCCAGCCGGCGATAGGCCTTCTTGATCTCCTCCGGATCAGCGCCTTTCTCGACGCCGAGGATTTCGTAGTAATCGCGTTTGGCCATCGTGCGTGTGTTTGCGGGTTGTCAGCCGGGACTGGATCAAGCGGGTGTCGCCGGGGGCTTGGCCACGATCACGGTCGCGGCGCGCAGCAGGCGGTCGCGCAACTTGTAGCCCTTGCGAAGCTGCTGCAACACCTGGCCCTCGGGCACCTCCGCGGATTCCTGTTGGGAGACCGCCTCATGCCAGTTTGGATCAAACGCCTGTCCGTTGGCGTCCACTTCCTCCAACCCCGCTTCCTTGAGGGCGGCCATCAACTGCTGATGAACCATGGCGACCCCCTTGGACAGCGACTCGACCGCCGGGTCCTGCGCGGTCTGCGTGGCGGCCAACGCGGCGTCAAAACTGTCCAGCACCGGGATCAACTTGCCCATCAGCGATTCATTCGCATAGCGGATGGCGTCCTGCTTCTCGCGGGCGGCGCGTTTGCGAAAGTTGTCGAAATCGGCCGTGGTCCGAACCAAACGGTCCCAATGCTCGTCGGTCTTGGCCGCGCGGGCGCGGAGCTCTTCAAATTCCTGGGTGCTGAGCGTAACCGGGGGCGCGGGGGCGACGGCTTCGGTCTCCGCGGCGGGGGGCGGGGTGGCGGACGGCTGCGACGGATTCTCCTCCGGCGCGGGCGCGGTTGCCTTTGCTTCTTTGGCTGCTTTGCTCATGTTTCGAAACCAACTAAAATCCAAGCGGCTGGCAAAATAGCGGATTCCCCGGAAGGGAGCAACCCAAGGGTTGCGGGGACGTGTTTGCGTGCCGGCATTGATTTGACCCTGAGGGCTGAACGCCAGCAGAATGCCGGCGCACCTGAGCGGGATTGCGTCATGAAGATCAGCATCGCCCAAATCGAAACGTTCGCGGTCAACTACCCGACCGTGGGATGGTTCAAGTTCCTTGAAGGTCCCCGGGGCAAACCGGCCGGGCGGGCGTCGGTGGTCGTCAAGCTCACCGCGGATAACGGCGTTGTCGGTTGGGGACAAAGCGTGCCGGCCCATCGGTGGAGCTACGAAACGCTCGAAACCGTCCAGACGACGATTCAACACTACCTCGCACCGGAACTCATCGGGCTCGATCCCTTCGACGAGGAGGTTATCCGCGCCGCAATGAATCGCATCATTGCGCCGTCGTTTTCCACCGGTCAGCCGATCTGCAAGGCGGGCGTGGATCTCGCGCTGTTCGATCTCACCGGCAAGCTGCTCGGGCAAAATGCCGCCCAGCGCTGGGACAAGCCGGGTCGCAGGAAGATCACGCTAAGCTGGACAGTCAACGCACGCACACTCGACGAAGTGGAACGCGTCGTGGGCGAGGGGCTGGCGCATGGCTACCGGCATTTCAACGTGAAGGTCGCGCCGGATTCGCGGTTTGACCTGGAGCTGTGCCGGCTCGTGAAGCGGCTCGCGCCGAACGGCTTCCTGTGGGCCGATGCCAACGGCGGTTACGATGAAGCAACGGCCCTGGAAGTCGCGCCCAAGCTGGCCGACCTCGGCGTGCCGGTGCTGGAACAGCCGCTCCCCGCGGCGCGGCTTACCGGCTATCGGCGGCTCAAGCAGCAAGGTGCGTTGCCGATCCTCATGGATGAAGGCGTCGTGTCGTGCGTCGAGTTGGAGGAATTCATCAAGCTGGGCTTGCTGGACGGCATCGCTGCGAAGCTGGGTCGCTGTGGCGGCATCACCGAGGCGCGCCGGCAGATCCAGCTCGTGCAGAGCGCCGGCCTGATGTGGCTGGGCAGCGGCTTGACCGACCCGGACCTATCCCTTGCGGCGACGCTGGCGCTCTACGGGGCTTACGATCTGAAATATCCCGCCGCGCTCAACGGCCCGCAGTTCCTGAATCGCAGCATCCTCAAAGAGCCGTTTGTCGTCTCGAACGGCGAAGTCGCCGTGCCGAATGGCCCGGGCCTAGGCGTCGAAGTGGACGAAGTGAAATTCAACCAAGCATGACAACTCCTTTGAATCGTCGTCGTTTCCTGAGCGGTTTGGGCGCGGGGACCGCGCTCGCCTCGCTGAATCTGGGTTGCCGATCTTCTCTCTCGACCGGCACTTCGCGCAAGGTCCAGCCCATCCGCGGCAGTTGGATCAGTGTCTGGTGGGATGACCGCCGGCATTTCCACTGGAACGAACCCTGCCTGAAGTTCACGGCCGAGCAATGGCAGCTCGCCGTCAAAGACATGGCGGACCTGGGCTTCGAGTATCTCGTGCTGCTGGCCGTGGCCAAGGGCGGCAAGGCGTTCTACGACACGCCACTGCTGCCAAAGTTGGAGATGGCCTGCGCCGATCCCATTGGGGCGATGCTCACCGGGGCCGACAAATACGGCGTGAAGTTTTTCATCAGCAGCGATTGGTACGGCGATTGGGACGACCGCGCGCTGCTGGACGCCGACCGCATGGCGAAGCGTTTTCAGATGATGCAGGAGCTCGCGGCGCGGTACGCCAAGCACCGCAGTTTCCATGGCTGGTACTGGCCGAACGAAGCGGGCCTGACGCCGTACTACACGGACCACTTTATCCGTCACGTGAACGAGTGCAGCCGCGAAGCACACCGGCTCATGCCCAAGGCGAAAATCCTCATTGCCCCCTACGGCACAAACAAAGCCGTGTGCGACGACAAATACGTCGGCCAACTGGAACAACTCGACGTGGACATTATCGCCTACCAGGACGAAGTCGGTTGCCTGCGCATGACGCCGGAGCAAAGCGCTCAGTCATTTGAAAAGCTCCGCCGCGCCCACAACCGCGTGCCGCAACGTGCGCTCTGGGCAGACGTCGAAACCTTCGCGTGGGAAGGCCCGCCAAACAAGCAAACCAGCCCGCTGATCCCCGGGCCGTTCGAACGCCTGAGGGCGCAGCTTGAAGCCGTGTCGCCCTACGTGGACAAGATTCTGATCTACCAGTATCAGGGGTTGATGAACAAACCCGGCAGCCGCGCGTTTGCCGGGCATCCCGAGTCCGGCCGGCTCTACGAGGACTATGTCGCTTGGTTGCGTTCGGGCCGGCGCGCCCAAACCATCGCCAGGCCATAAGGCGCGGGCCGTTGGTGGACTAAGGTCGGTTCGACACTCAGCTCACGAACAGATATTTCGACGCGAACTCCGGCTCGCTGGTGACGTTAACGCCCAGCTTGCGCAGCCCGGCGGCGTCGCCGGGTGACGGAATGTGCGTCAAGTGCACGTCGCAGCCGCTGAGTTCCTTGAGCCGTTCGATGGCCATGCCCGCGGCGGGATTCATCGTTGCACTGATGCTCAAGGCAATCAGCGTTTCCTCAACGTCGAGGCTGGTCACCTTGCCCTTGAGCACGTCGGTTTTGAAGTGGCTGAGTGATTGCGTCACGTTGGGTGGCAGCAGGTGGATGCCATCCGGGATGCTCGCCAGCGTCTTGGCCGCGTTGAGCACCAAGCTCGCGGCAGCGTGCATCAAAGGCGAGTTCTTACCGGTGACGATGCGTCCATCCTTCAACTCAATCGCCGCGCCACAGAAGAACCCATTTGAGCCCTTACCCTTCGCCTGCGCCTGACGGGCAGCTTCGTGCGCCGGCAATACGGTGACGCGATCGCTGGCTGTGAGTCCCAGGTCGCGCATGATGAGTTCCACCCGCTCCACCGTATCCCGCTCCACGAGGCCCATCGCGTACTCACAGGCGTAGTTGAAGTAGCGCCGGATAATCTCCTGCCGGGCAGCCGCACGACACGCCACGTCATCCACGATGCCAAAACCGGCCCGATTCACGCCCATGTCGGTGGGGGACTGGTAGCAGGAAGACTGTCCGGTGATGCGCTCCAGAATCCGCCGGAGCAGCGGGAACGCCTCGATGTCGCGGTTGTAATTCACCGCCGGTTGGCCGTGGGCGTCGAGGTGAAAATGGTCAATGAGGTTCACGTCCTTCAGCTCAGCCGTCGCAGCTTCGTAGGCGACGTTGACCTCGTGCTTCAGCGGCAGATTCCAGATGGGAAACGTCTCGAACTTCGCGTAATGCGCGGCCCGGCCCCGGTGGTGTTCGTGGTAAAGCTGCGAGAGGCAGGTGGCCAGCTTGCCGCTGCCCGGCCCCGGACCAGTGACCACCACGATGGGCCGCTCCGTTTCGATCCATGGATTTGCGCCGTAGCCATCGGCGCTGACGATCGTCTCAACGTCGGTGGGATAACCTTTGGTCGCGCCATGCGTATAAACGCGGATCCCCCGACGTTCGAGCTTGTGTTTGAAGGCCAGTGCCGCGGGTTGCTTGTCGAAGCGCGTGATGACCACGGCCCGCACCGTGACGCCCCACTCGCCCAGTTCATCAATCGTCTTGAGCGCGTCGGTGTCGTACGTGATGCCGAAATCGGCGCGCATCTTCTTCTTCTCGATGTCCCCGGCAAAGATGCAGAGCACGACTTCCGACTGGTCCTTCAACTTGTGCAGGAGCTGCATCTTCACGTCCGGTTTGAAACCCGGCAGCACGCGGGAGGCGTGGTAATCGAAGAGCAACTTGCCGCCGAACTCCAGATAGAGTCGGCCATTGAAGCCTTTCACGCGATCGAGAATCGCGACGCTTTGCTGTTCCAAATACCGGTCGTTGTCGAAGCCTGGTGTTGCGGGCATGGTTACGGTTCTGAATTCGTATTCGCTGACGCAAGGTAACCGTTTCACAATCCCCGGGGAAAGGCGCAATTGTACACCCGTCGCAAGAACGCTCTGGATGCCAGGGCCGTCTCGCAACCGAAGCGGCAGAACAGAATCTGATCAGAATCGCCCTTGACCAAACAACCCGCCGATGGTGCAATCACGACCATCAACCGGCGAATTGTTCGTCAGCGTTGCAGAAGTGGCCCGAGGACTGAGCACTCTTGAAGCACGCGTCATGGTTGTGCTTGCCACCCGAGAACTGAAATGTGGTGCGAACCGGCAATGAACTGTCAACTCTGGCAACACCGCCAGGATGCGCGCCCAAGTCCGCGCCCGATTCTTCTCCTGACCTGTCAAGTCAGGTTGCCGGTTAAGTTCCCGGCGAGTCAGTATTGAAGGTGGGCGTCGCACCATGCACGAAGACGTTGTTTTCACCCGCTCCATGACACCAGCCGGCCAAGCAGCCGACCTGGTGCCGGCGGTCTATGAGGAACTGCGCCGCCTGGCCAGCCAAATGGTGGCGCGGCGCGCGCCGGGCCAGACCTTGCAGGCGACCGCGTTGGTCCACGAGGCGTTCCTGCGCCTGTCCCGAGTGGAACCCCAGCCCTGGCAGTCCCCGGCGCACTTCTACGCAGCGGCAGCCGAGGCCATGCGGCGCATCTTGATTGACCAGGCACGGCGCAAAGGCTGTCTGCGCCGCGGCGGCGGACAGCAGCGGTTGTGTCTGGATGACGTGCAACTGGCCCTGGACACGCCCGAAGACCATTTGCTCGCCATGGATGAAGCCCTGACGAAACTGGCCGCCGAGGACCCCGTGAAAGCCGAGCTGGTGAAGCTGCGGTTTTTCGCCGGCCTGACAGTGGAGGAAGCCGGCCGACTGCTCGGCATCTCCGAACGCAGCGTGAAGCGCCACTGGGCCTTCGCCCGCGCCTGGCTTTACCAGGAACTCACGGAGCCAGACTGAAAAGAAAACCGAAACTCGAAATCCGAAATCCGAACCTAGCCGCCAAAACGAAAGCCGAGCAGGCAGGAACATTGTGGGCAAGAAGATGCTGAGGAAATACTCCCCGGCCATTTTCCTGCCAACAATCTTCCTGCCAACACCGTTCAGCAAATCTGGCGAGAGGATGACAGGAAGATGCAGTGGCGCGAGTCTGGTCCGTTCCGTTTGTCTGTCGTCCATTTTCCTGTCTGTTGCGCCGTTCCGAGCTTTGGATTTCGGATTTCGCGCAAGCGCCTGGCCCTTTTTCGGCCCCGTTCGCGGATAGGTGAGTAAGGGCCTCGTTGCCCGCTCAAGTTGTGAGCGAAGAACTGGACAAACTGGAGCAGTTGTTTCATGCCGCCCTCGAATTGCCGTCGTCGGAGGAACGGACGGCCTACTTGGCGCAGGCATGTAGCGGCGACGCAGCGCTGCAGCGGCGCGTGGAGAAGCTCCTCCGCGCTCACCAAACGGTGGGCCAGTTTCTTAGCCCGGATACCCCGCCCGTCCAAAGCGGATTGCCGCTGAGCGAGCTGGATCTCCCGCCTTCGGAGAAGCCCGGTGATCAGATCGGCCGTTACACGTTGGTGGAACGGATCGGCGAAGGCGGCTGCTGTGTCGTCTATCGAGCCGAACAGGCCGAACCGGTTCGGCGTCAAGTGGCACTCAAGCTCATCAAGGCGGGCATGGATACGCGGCAGGTTGTGGCCCGCTTCGAGGTCGAACGCCAGGCGCTGGCCCTGATGGACCACCCGCACATCGCGAGGGTCTTCGACGCGGGCATCACTCCGATGGGCCGCCCGTACGTCGTCATGGAGTTGGTCCGGGGCATCCCCATCACGCGATACTGCGATCAACACGCGCTGACGGTAAAGCAACGTCTGGAGTTGTTTGTGCAGGTGTGCCAGGCCGTGCAGCACGCACATCAAAAAGGAATCATCCACCGCGACCTCAAGCCGTCGAACATCCTGGTCACGACCCATGATTCCGAGAGAGGTCGCCACTCGACCTCTCCACCCTCCACCACACGCGATCAGCCTGCGCCCAGGATCATCGACTTCGGCATTGCCAAGGCCGTGCAGGCGCGCCTCACCGATCAAGCGGTCGTAACCTCGGTGGGCCAGTTTGTGGGAACGCCCGCCTACATGAGCCCCGAGCAAGCGGCGATGAACAGCGAGGACATTGACGTGCGCAGCGACATCTATTCGCTCGGCGTGCTGCTCTATGAACTGCTGACTGGCGTGACTCCGTTTGATCAGGAGACGCTGAGCAAGGCGCCATTTGATGAGATTCGCCGGACGATTCAGGAAATGGAACCGCCGAAGCCCTCGACGCGGCTCAGCGAATTGAGTCGAAAACAGAAGTCGGAGGACAGAACAGGGGGGACAGCAGACGGAGGGCAGCGGGCCGAGAGCCAAGGACAGAATTGGAAGGAGATGCGCGGCGACCTGGACTGGATCGTCATGAAGGCTTTGGACAAGGACCGCGCGCGGCGATACGCGACGGCAAACGACTTGGCCGAGGACGTCCAGCGTTATCTGTCACACGAACCAGTGCTGGCGGGCCCGCCCGGCGCTGGGTATCGGGCGCGCAAGTTCATCCGACGCCACCGGGTGGGGGTTGCGGTGGCGACCACGATCACGCTGGCCCTGTTGAGCGGACTTTCGCTGGCTTTGCTGGGATTGCAGCAAGCGCGGCAGGCCGAAATGCTTGCTCTCCAAGAACGGGATCGCGCGCAGCACGCGGAGGAACAAATGCGTCGGGAGCGGGATCGAGCGATCCAAGCCGAGGCCGACACGCGAGGAATTCTGTCGCAATTCGACGAGAGATTGGCAGCGAGCGACGACGGGATCGCTCTGTACTACGATGCGGCGCGGCTGGCGCGGGAGAGACTGCAACCGACAAACCCAGCGGCTATGAACTTCATTCTGCCACTGGGGCGCAACTTGGGACGAAGGGGAGCGTGGAGCGAGACCCTAGAGGTTTATCTCTGGCTGTCGGAGACAGCTTCCTGGAATTGCGATTTGCAGACGCACGCCCACGCGGCGGCCTTGGCCGCTGGCCACACCAAGGCTCGCCGCGAATTGCGTGCGGGAATTGTGGAGGACTTCGGAAACGCGCGGGACAGCATCACGGCCATGCAGGTCGCCCGGGCTGTCTTGATTGATCCCGACTTCCACGAGCACTTGCAGATCGGTCTCGACTGCGCGGACAAGGCCTTTCGGGAAATGCCCGACCATACATGGTGCCGGATTGTCCAGGGCATGGCGGAGTACCGGCGCGGACGTTGGCCTGAAGCAATCGAAGTGCTCCGAAGTGTCGAACGCTGCCCAGACCCACGTTCCGCGGCGGTGGCATGCAGTTTCGGAGCCATGGCTCGACATCGCGCCGGCCAGACCACCGCTGCTCGGGAAACGCTGGACCGTGCCTCACGGCAGTTGCGGCGCCTTCAGCAAACCGGCGTCCTGCCGGGAAACGAATGGCACTTTGTGGTCTTCAGCCTCGTCGCTCGTGCGGAAGCGGAACGCCTGATCCTCGCTCGTGAAGTGTCGCCACCCGTGACGGTCGCGTCCTTGGCGGAAGCGCGCCGGAAATGGAAAGCCGTGCGGGAAGAGCTGGCATTGGGAGACGCCTTGGCGGTGGAGGGCAAGTGGGACGCCAGCCGGGATGCCTACGTCCGGGCGCTGGAACATCCAGCGTTCGATTGGGACGCCGCCGAGGCGGAAAGCGCGAGCCAATGCCTGTCTATCCAAATGGGCACCGTGTTTGCGCGAACCGGCGATAGCGCCAACCACGAGCGGTTTTGTCGCATGCTCCTGAGGGTTGGGCTTGGAGGTCCGGACAACCCAAGCGCGAGGCAGACAGCCACCGCAAGAGCAGAGCGCTACGCCAGGGCTTGTTTCCTTGTCGCCCAGGGGCTAACCGAGGCAAACCGCCAGACCGCATTAGAGCTGGCCCGGTTTGCCGTCACCAACCAAGAAAAGCAGAAGGACCACCACGCTGGCTGGACCTGCCTGGCCGGCGGCATGGCGGAACTCCACGCCGGCGACCCGGCCCGCGCGCTCACGCTTTTAGAGGCAGCGCAGGACGATGAAGACACTGCCCTGCGAAGCATGGCGCTGGTTTACCGAGCCCTCACGTTGAAGAAACTGAACCGCTCTGCCGAAGCTGTCCAGTCGTTGCAGGACGGAGAGAAACTGTTCAGCGTTGCACAGTCGCCGGGAGTGAATTTGCACTGGTGGGATGTGGAACAATGCCGGCTGGCACTCCAGGAAACCCGCCAGTCGGTTCACCCAGAAACCAACGACCAAACTTCCGCCCTGAACAGATGGCGACAGCGGTTCAGCACATTTCCCCTAACCAACGTGGCAAACACAGAGGTCATGGTGTCGCCACTGATGGCGCTCCCGCCCATACCACGCGACGCGACGGCAATTGCCGCGGGCGGACGGCATTGCCTGGCGCTCCGAGGCGATGGCTCGGTCTTGGGCTGGGGAGATCATGCCTTTGGTCAAAGCCACATACCTGCCTGTGCGACCAACGTGTTGGCGATTGCCGCCGGACTGGATCACAGCCTGGCCTTACGAAGCAACGGCACCCTCGTTGCCTGGGGAAACAACGTCTATGGCCAGACCAACATTCCTGCCCGCGCAACCAACGTCGTGGCCATCTCGGCCGGTCACTATCACAACCTCGCATTATGTTCCAATGGAACCGTCATTGCCTGGGGCGTAGAGGAGGGCAAAGGATCATTTCCTGACTTCGGCCAGGCTCGATTGCCGGCAAACGCTACGAATATCGTGGCGGCGGTTGCGGGCGGTTATCACAGCTTGGCGCTACGAGCCAACGGCACACTGATCGCCTGGGGATTGAACGAGGACGGCCAGTGCGACATCCCGGTCGCCGCCACGAACATCGTCGCCATCGCTGCCGGTCACGGACACAACCTCGTGCTCAAGAGGGACGGCACACTCGTGGTGTGGGGCAATAACGAATTCAAATACAATGCGGTTGGCATCACCAACATCCCGCCCGAGGCGACGAACATCATTGCCATTGCCGCGGGAGGGTTCCATTGCCTGGCGCTTCGAGCCGATGGCCGGCTTTTCGCGTGGGGAATGAATGAACAACAGCAATGTGTCATCCCGTTGGCAGCCCGCGACGTGCGGCAACTCGCCGCTGGATTCCTGTATAGCCTGGCGCTAAAGCGTGATGGTACGGTCGTCGCGTGGGGAATGAACGATTCCTGCCAGTGCCTTGTCCCACCGGCTCTGAGCTGGGAACACGCGATCTCTGACAGCCCGAACCACGTGCTGGCCCTCCGGCACGATGGCACCGTGCAGGAAACCACGATTTCCAACTCCGGAGACGATGATCTTCACAGGGTCTCCATACCGGCGGAGGCTACGAACGTCGTCACCATCGCGGCGGGCAAATCCCATCGCTTGGCTCTGCGGGCCAACGGCACCGTCACCGCTTGGGGTGATAACTCCCGTGGCCAATGCGGCATTCTCGAGATCGCCACCAACGTGATCGCAGTTTCGGCGGGCAATTACCATAGTGTCGCGCTGAGAGGTGACGGCACTGTCGTCGCTTGGGGTGACGACAGCCGCGGCCAGACTAATGTCCCTGCCGGTTTGGCGAACGTGGTGGCCATTGCGTCCGGCTACGACCGTAACCTCGCCTTGTGCGCCAATGGCGCGGTTGTCGCCTGGGGTTCCATGAGCCGCGTTCCCACGGGCCTTTCCAACGTGGTCGCGCTATCGGTGGGCTACGATCACAACTTGGCGTTGCGGAGTGATGGCACACTGATCGCTTGGGGCAGCGACGATCGAGGTCAGTGCCTCCTCCCCGCGAACTTGACGAACGTTGTTGCCATTGCGGCGAGTGATGGTTTTGGTCTCGCGTTAAAGGGCGATGGCACGGTCGTTTGGCTGGGTTACGGCCTGAATGCCTCAGGCCCATTTGATTCACGCAATCCAACCGGGCTTAGCAACGTGGCCGCCATCACGCGCAGCGCGGTGCTTAAGTGCAACGGCGAAGTCGTTGATCTTGCGCCTTACCATCACTCCTTCGCGAAGAGCCCGGAAGCGGTTGCGGCCATTGCCGCCGGCGCGCACCACAATCTGGCCTTACCGCTGGGCGGCAGCCATGACGGCTGGGTTCATGGTTGGGGCGACAACCAGCGCCGACAAGCCACTGGCGTTGTGTATGCCAACCCAGTCCCCGAGTGGATTCCTCAGAGTTGGCTGTCGGACAACTTCGTGGGTCTGGGATCAGCCGAGCCTTGCTTGCTGACGAATGCGGTTTCCGTCGCGGCTGGCGCCGGACACAGCCTTGCCTTGCGGACAGACGGCACCGTCGTCGGCTGGGGAGACAATTCTGATGGACAGGCTAGTCCGCCCGCCGGCCTCAGCAACGTCGTCGCTATCGCAGTCGGTGATTCGCATAGCTTGGCCCTCAAAACAGACGGGACTGTGGTTGGTTGGGGAAGTGACAGTTCTGGTCAAAGAAGCCCGCCGCTTGGAACAACTAACGTTGCGGCGATTGCGGCGGGCTCTCGACACAGCCTGGCGCTTCGCGCCGATGGCACCGTCGCGGCTTGGGGCGACAACAGTTGTGGACAGAGAGATGTGCCAGCGGGCTTGAGTAACGTCGTCGCAATTACGGCTGGCGATTACCACAACCTGGCCTTGAAGGCAGACGGCACTGTGGCCGGTTGGGGGGCAGGACGACTCGGGACCTCCGGAGAGCCCAACTACGGGCAAGCCACAATTCCCGATGGATTAAGCAACATGGTGGCCATTGCGGCTGGCCGTTACCATAGCCTGGCGCTAAAGTCGGATGGCACGGCTATTGGTTGGGGCGACACCTACTGCGGGCAAACCTTGGTACCCGCTGGCGCCACGAATCTGATCGCCATCGCCGCAGGCCGATATCACAGTCTGTTCCTCAAAGCGACCGCCATAGCCGAGCCGGCGGTTGAGGGTGGTGCGTTCCTGATTCGTGGGCCAGTGGGACGTGGGGCCATACCATCTCGCGCCGGAGAAGAAGCCCGCCAATAGACCTTCGGCGAAGCGAGATGAACCTCCGTCCTCCGACTTCCGACTGCCAACCTCCAGCCTCCGTTATCTGAAGAAACTCAGATTGCCTGGCCCGTTTTGCCGCCAGATTGCGGATATAGAGGGTAGAAGCAGATATGCACTTATGAAGACCACGAACCCTTCGGCCATCGTCTTTCTCGCGGTCCTGACCTTCCTCGGAATTGCGCAGCCCGCGCGGGCACAAACGGGTTGGGGCAACGCCCTATCCTTCGACGGAGTGAATGACTACGTCCAGTCCCAGCAGGACGTGGCATTGGCCAATCGCTCGTTCAGCGTGGAGGCCTGGGTGCAACGACGTTCTAGCAGTACCATGGACATGGTCGTAAGCCAGGGCGGCGGGGTTTACAACCAGTGTCTGATGTTTGGCTTTCACTACTACGGCGGAAATCAGTTCGTTTTCGACTTTTACGGCAACGGTGTCGGAAGCGGGACGGCGGAGACGGACACGGCCTGGCATCATTGGGCGGGGACGTACGATGCCTCCACCAAGGTGCGCTGTCTCTATCGGGATGGCGTCTTGATCGCCAGCAACACCAACACCGTGGAGCACTACCAGGGGGCTGGGTCGCTCAAGATCGGGATTGGGCCCGGGGGAGAGGCTCCGAACGAATTCGATGGCTCGATTGACGAAGTCCGGATTTGGGGTGTGGCGCGCAGCGCCGCGGAACTCTCGGCCAACATGAACGGACGCCTAACCGGCGCGGAGGCGGGGTTGCTGGCCTATTGGCGATTTGACGAGGGCACTGGAACTGTCGCCTACGATGCCTCGGCGAATCATCGCGACAGTGTTCTGGTCAACGGCCCCGTTTGGACCCGCTCCGGATTGCCGCAGACCCCGAGCGATTGGGGCATGGCCCTGTCGTTGAATGGGACTTCTGCTCACGTGCTCTCTGACCAGGCGATTCCGCTGACGGACTCCTCGTTGACCATTGAAGCCTGGGCCAGACGCGATGGCACGGGCCGCGATTGCATCGTTGGACAGGGCACAGGCCAGGCCAACCTCGGGTTGTTCTTTGGATTCCGGGACGGAAACCAATTCGCCATGGACTTCTGGAACAACGACATTGTCACCACCAACACCTACACCGATTCCGGCTGGCACCACTGGGCGGGGACGTACGATGCAGCGACCAAGGAACGGAGACTCTACCGCGATGGTGTGATCATCTCCGCCCTCACCAACACGAGCGCGCCGCATTATCAGGGCACGGGGCAGTTGGTGATCGGCTCATTTCCCAACCGCTCGGATTGGAATCTCGCCGGCAACATTGACGAAGTACGCATCTGGACCCGGGCACGGCGTCAGGCTGAGATACAAGCGACGATGGGTCGCCCGCTCACGGGGGCTGAACCAGGACTCTCAGCCTACTACCGGTTTGATGAACGTGCGGGGATCGCGGCTTACGACGCCAGCCCGAACCATCGGAACGGCGGCCTTCTAAACCGGCCGGTACGAATTCCCAGCACCGTGCCCCCGCCGCCGGTGATTACGCTCTTCGGAGCGAACCCCATGACGAACGAGTACTCTGTGCCGTTTGTGGATCCTGGGGCGACGGCCGGTGCAGGACCTGGAAGCATCTCGGCAGCAAGTCATAACCTGGTGCTCAAGGCTGATGGTTCGGTTGTGGACTGGGGGGACAACTCTTTCGGTCAAACAGGCTTTCCAGTTGGCACTGCCAACGTGGTGGGGATTGCAGCGGGCTTCCGGCACAGTCTGGCGCTCAAAGCGAATGGCACAGTCGTGGGCTGGGGCTACAATCTGTACGGTCAAGCCGATGGGGCAAAGGCGGGCAGCAGTGTGGTGGCGATAGCGGTGGGTGATTCTCACAGCCTGGCGCTGCGGGCCGACGGCTCAGTCATCGGTTGGGGAGCGGGAACCGGGAATACCGGCACGTGGCCTGATCTTGGCCAAGCGCAGATTCCCGCCGGTGCAAGCAGCGGCGTGGTGGCGATTACCGCAGGCTACGCCCACAGCCTGGCGCTGAAGGCCGATGGCTCGGTCGAAGGCTGGGGAACGGTTGGCTCTCCACCAAGTCCAATCAACACAGCGGTGGCGATTGCGGCGGGCGGGAGTCACAGTCTGGCGCTCAAAGCCGACGGCTCCATCGTTGCCTGGGGTAACAACTCCTACGGCCAGACCAACGTTCCACCCCATGTGACCAACGTCGTGGCGATTGCGGCGGGCTCCTATCACAGTCTGGCGCTCAAGGCCGATGGCTCGGTTGTTGCCTGGGGTTTCAATGACAATGGTCAGACCGATGTTCCCGATCGCGCAAGCAGCGGAGTCGTGGCGATTGCCGGGGGCTACAGGCACAGTCTGGCGCTCAAGGCGGACGGCTCGCTCGTTTCTTGGGGGCGTCATGTGCCGATCGAGATGCCAATCCCAAGAATCGAACGAGTGTTTTGCTCCGGCATTGGCACCAGCGGCACCGTGAATGTGAATATGCCAGGCACTTACGAACTGACCTACCGCGTGACGAATGTCCTCGGCATTGTTGGCACGGCAATTCGCACTGTGAAGGTCGTACCAGACTCCACTCTGCCCGAGCTGCCCACCGAAGTGGTACTGGCCGTGTCGCCTGGCAGTTGCCAAGCCGCTCTCACCGTCGCCGCCACGGACACTTCCGACCCGGCACCTCTGGTGACCTCCCTGCCTCCGCAGGGAACACGACTGCCAAGTGGGCGGACCAACGTTCTCTGCATCACCACCGATGCCAGCGGCAATTGCACCACCGGCGCCGTCCCGGTTTATGTTGTTCATTCGAGCCAACGGCTCGCGCCGGTCGGAGAGATTTGGACACAACGCTTGGCTCTGAATAACAGCAACAGAGTGACCGTTGCTTCAGCGACGGATGGGACCAGGCTGGTGGTAGCGGAACAGGGTTTGGGAGGCCGGATCTACACCTCGACCGATGGCGGCGCAACTTGGAGCCCACGCCGGGGAGGCGACAACTGGAGGTCCGTTGCGTCATCCGCCGACGGCACCCGGCTGGTGGCAGTCGAGTATGGCTTTTATTCCGGTGGCCTGATCTACACGTCTAGCAACGCCGGCACCAACTGGGCTCTGACCAGTGCGCCACGGGCCGGCTGGGTGAGTGTAGCCTCGTCCGCAGATGGAACGAAGCTCGCCGCGGTGCAACGATGGATGCCGGGCGGCGACGGCAACGGCCACATCTACGTCTCGGCCAACGCTGGAACGAACTGGGCCGAAACCAGCGCGCCGGCCGCGTTGTTTCTGGCGGTGGCTTCGTCCCCAGATGGGACCAGACTCATAGGTATTGAAGACTCGACGCACCGGATTAACACCTCGACCGATGCCGGCGTGACATGGGCTACAACGGAAACCGCTGGCGCATTGTACGTGAGCTGGTCGGCCGCCGCTTTTTCTGGAGACGGGACCAGGCTGGTCGCGTGCGAGCGTGGAGGTCTGCTCTATACCTCCTCCGACTCTGGCGCGACTTGGATACCGCGGGAAAGCCGTCGGAACTGGGTTTGGGTCGCCACCTCGGCAGATGGGACCAAGCTGGTCGCCGCGGATATGGGGACTTGGGTCCGCAGCGGATCGGATGGAACCGGGGAGTACGGCGGGTATGATGAGGGCCAGATTTACATCTCCAAAGACTCTGGAGCGACTTGGTCTCCGTGCGCGACACGCGCAAACTGGTCTTCGGTCGCCTCGTCGGGAGATGGGAACAGGCTGCTGGCCGGGACCTATGATGGTCGAGTTTACACTTCGGCTCCTAGTTTGGTGGGAACGCCGCCGCTGGCTTTTATCGGGGCAACCAACCGGGCGGTGGCCCTGGCGGGTCCTGCCGGCACGGTGGTGGCGTTCAGCCTCACCGCCGCCGCTACCAACGGTTGCGGGTCTGCCGTGCCGGTGACCTGCATCCCGCCTTCAGGCTCAGCCTTCCCGGCGGGTACGAACTGGGTCACTTGCGTAGCCGTGGATGTCTTTGGGGTGACTAATGCCACTACCTTCCTCGTGGACGTACGCAGCACCCAACCGCCGACCGACATCACGTTGAGCCACGCGCCCCTCCCGGAAAACCTGCCCGCGGGCACGACTGTCGGCACGTTCAGTGTAATGGATCCAGAACCGGGTGACGCAATCCGCCTCTCGCTCGTGGGCGGTGACGGCGACGCGGACAATGGCTGGTTCACGATCGTGGGGAATCACCTGCAAACGGCCGCGATCCTGAGCTACGAGTCCAAGAGCAGCTACAACATTCGGGTGCGGGCTTTGGATTCAGGCGATTTGAGCGTGGACCGAGTTTTCACCATCACGATCACCAATGTGAACGATGCGCCCGTGCTGGACATCGCCCGGACACCTGCACTGGATCCTGTGGGAATTCGGGCCGAAGCAGCCGTTGGGGCGGTGGGCACGCCCATCTCCAGCCTTGTGGACATCGGCGGACCGTTGAGCAACGTGACCGACGACGATGGGGGCGCGGTGGCGGGCTTGGCCATCGTCAGCGCTGTCGCTGATACGAACTACGGCGCTTGGTGCTTCACGACGAACGGTGGCACAACCTGGACCAATCTCGTCGCGCCCAGCGAATCCAACGCGCTTCTCCTTTCAGCGGCAGCCGGCAACCGGGTCTATTTCCAACCGCACACGAACTTCATTGGAACGGTGCCTGCCGCGCTCGCGTTCCGAGCTTGGGACCAAACGAGCGGCAGCAATGGCGGGTCGGCGGATACCACCAGCAATGGCTGGACGACTGCCTTTTCTGCCGACATGGTCACCGCCGACGTATCGGTGGGCTGGGGTTGGGCGATGTCGTTTGACGGTGTGGATGACTATCTCCACTTGACCAATGGCGTTTACTTCCAAACCAATTTCACTATTGAAGCTTGGGTGTATCCCCGGGCGAATTCACGGTGGGCCCGAGTCTTGGATTGCAGCAACACGAACACAGCTTCGGGGATCAAGGAATGCGTTGTGTTGACGTTCTGTGACGAGTCAGGCTTGAGACCTCATCTGCGCGTAGGAACGAACCTCCTCACCGCCGACAAGCCCTTACAGCTCAACCAATGGGTCCATCTGGTGGCAACGGTCGATGGCACAACCGGCATCCTCTATTCCAACGGCGTTGCCATCGCCACGGGCACGATGTCCGTGCCGGTGAACGTGGTTCGCACCAATGCCAGGCTCGCGGCCAGCAACTCCCCTGGGGAACCAAACGCCAATGTGATGCTGGATGAGATTCGCATCTGGAACGTGGCCCGGAGCCGGGAGCAAATCACCAACACCATGCTCACCACGCTCGCGGGCAATGAACCGGGTTTGGTGGGCTACTATCGTTTTGGCGAAGGCAAAGGGCTTGCGGCTTCCGATGCCACGCCCAACCATCTCGACGGTTCGTTGATAAACAGGCCGGCCTGGGTGCATTCCACCGTACCCGTGTGCCTGACGCCTGTGGATAGTACCAGCGGCAACACGAGATTCGTTCAGGGCTATTGGCCCAATGGCGTGACCAACAATGCCATCTCCTCAGTCCCCAACTTGGTGGTCGGCGGAATCTCGGCAGGTATCAAACCAGCCAGCAGCACACCGGGTGTGAAATCATCCAGCCAGGGGTCGGCTGGCGCAAACGGCGCGTCTCACTACTACAATGGCGATAGTGGGACTTTCGGCAACCCAGGCGCGACGGTTTCGGTCACGTTTGACGGTGGAGGTTATCACCTCAACACCTCAGGATCGAACGCGCCCGGTGTGCTGGCTCAGAGTGTGGGAGGCAAAGGCGGTAATGGCGGAAGAGGTTCGGCCTATGTTCTTGGTGCCGGCTTTGGCGGAAATGGTGCCCTGGGCGGCAATGGTGGCAACGTCAGCATCAACAGTGGCGGCAAGATCACCAACTCCGGCGACAGTTCCCCAGGCATCCTTGCTCTGAGCGTGGCCGGTGCCGGGGGGAACGGCGGTGATGGGAAGGTTTACGGTTTTGGTGTCGGTTACGGCGGCTCCGGTGGCCGCGGGGGGAATGGCGGCACAGCCCAAGTAGGCGGTGATGGCGCAATCACTACCCTCGACCATGACTCCAGCGGAGTTCTTGCCATCAGCCGGGGTGGCAAGGGCGGTGCCGGCGGTGAAGGCAGTTGCGTTGGTAAAGGCGGCAGTGGCGGCGCAGGCGGCAGCGCGAGCAACGTCTTGGTTTCCGGCAGTTGGAACATCACGACTCACGGAACGAATGCTCATGGGATTGCTGCAAGCAGCCTGGGTGGCTCGGGCGGGACGAGTGGCTCGGGCGGGTGGATTGCGGGCGGCAGTGGTACCGGCGGCGCTTCAGGCAATGGCGGCAACACCAAGGTCGATTTCAAGGGTGGCAGCGGCGACGCTGGCGGAACGATTGAAACGTTCGGAAAGGACTCGCACGGCATCTTTGCCCAGAGCATTGGCGGATTCGCGGGCAGTGGCGCCAGCGGTGGGAGTGTCTTCGCTTCTGCCGGCGGTGATGGCGGCAGTGCGGGCAATGGCGGCTCGGCATCCATCGTCAATAGCGGCAGCGTGACGACTCACGGTGCAAGGGCTAACGCCCTATTCGCGGAGAGTGTCGGTGGTGGCGGCGGCAGTTCCGGTTCAGGCAGCGGATGGTTTGGCGGCGTGGCTGGCCAGAGCAAGGCAGGCGGTCATGCCGGCGCGGTGTCCGTGGCCAACAGCGGCGAGGCCCGCACTTACGACAACGAGGCACGCGGCATCTTCGCTCAGAGTGTTGGCGGTAGCGGCGGCAACTCCGGCGTAACGGTTGGTTTGCTCGTCTCGATCGGCGGTTCGGGCGGGGACGGTGGTAACGGCAGCACCGTTACCGTGGACAACACCGGGCTCGTGGAAACTGCGGGCTCAGATTCCAGCGCGATCTTCGCCCAAAGCACGGGCGGCGGTGGCGGCAGCGGCGGCGGAAGCGGCTCAGCAGGACTCTTCGGCAGTCTCGCGGTGGGTGGAACTGGCGGCGGTGGTGGTGACGGTGGCCGGGTCATTGTGAAGAGTGGCACCAATAGCATCACCACAGCCGGGACGAATTCCCACGGCGTCTTCGCGCAAAGCGTCGGCGGCGGCGGCGGCAAGGGCGGATTCGCAATCGCCGGTTCGGTGGGCTTGGGTGGGAGCGAGTCCATCGGCTTGGGTGGGACCGGCGGCGATGGCGGCAGCGCAAACGATGTGGTGGTGACGAGCGGCAGCACTATCACCACGCAGGGCACGAACGCTCACGGCATCTTCGCGCAAAGTGTCGGGGGCGGTGGCGGCGAAGGTGGTTTCACCATCGCAGCGAGTGGCAGCGATACCTACGCAGGCACGATCAATATCGGCGGTAAAGGCGGCAAAGGCGGAAGCAGCGACTCAGTCGCGGTCACCAATACCGGGGTGATCATTACTTCCGGGAGACGCTCTTACGGCGTGTTGGCGCAGAGCGTGGGCGGTGGCGGCGGCGAGGGCGGATTCAGCCTCGGCATATCCGGCAGCGGGACGGCCTCTTTGCCTCTGAGCTTCGGCGGGTCGGGTGGCGATGGCGGCAACGGCAGTCTGCTCCGGGTCAACAACCTGGGCAGCATCCGCACGGAAGGTTCGGATTCCCACGGCCTCTTCGTCCAAAGTGTGGGCGGCGGCGGTGGCTCGGGCGGTTTCAGTAGCAGCCTCAGTGGGAGTGGAACATTCGCCGGCGCCTTCAGCATGGGCGGCAGCGGGGGCAAAGGCGGCAACAGTGATGCCGTCAACGTCGCCAGCTCGGGCGAAATCACCACGGCTGGCGATCGAGCCTACGGTATCCTTGCCCAAAGCATCGGCGGCGGCGGCGGCGATGGCGGCTTCAGCATCGCGGCAAGCGGCAGTGGTAACACGGCCTTGGCTGCGAGCTTCGGCGGCTCGGGCGGAATCGCGGGGGACGGGAACGTCGTCAACCTCGAGAGCGCCAGCCGGATTGCCACTGCCGGATCCACTGCCCACGGCATCTTCGCGCAGAGTGTCGGCGGTGGTGGTGGCTCGGGCGGTTTCAGCGTTGCGGTCACGGGGGCCGGGACATTCGGCGGATCGCTGAGTTTGGGCGGCGAAGGCTCCGCCGGCGGTGATGGTGACGCGGTCACGGTCAACAGCCGCGGGCAAATCACCACCGAGGGGGATCGTTCCTACGGAATCCTCGCCCAAAGTGTGGGCGGCGGTGGTGGTGATGGCGGGTTCAGCATCGCGGGTGCGGCTTCTGGAAAGGCCGCAGCGGCGCTCAGTATGGGCGGCTCCGGCTCCGGCGGCGGTTTGGGTGGGAATGTTGCCGTCAATAGTGGCAGCTTGATCGCGACCGAAGGCAAAAATGCTCACGGCATCTTCGCGCAAAGCGTGGGGGGCGGCGGCGGTTCGGGTGGATTCAGCATTGCGGGCGCCGCGAGCAGCGACGGTGGAGTGAGCGCCACGCTGGGAGGTTCCGCCGGAGGCGGCGCCCGAGCGGGCAACGTCAGCGTGACCACATCCAACACGATTAACACGGCGGGAGAACATGCTTACGGTGTCCTGGCGCAGAGTGTGGGCGGTGGCGGAGGCGACGGCGGCTTCAGCGTTGCAGGCGGCGTGAGCAAAGGTCCGTCGGTGAACTTGGCGATGGGCGGCAGCGGCGGATCAGGTGGTACGGGTGGCAACGTGGACATCGCCGTAGCCAGCAGCGTCACCACGACTGGCGCCGACGCACACGCGGTGTTTGCCCAGAGCGTTGGTGGTGGCGGTGGTTCGGGCGGCTTCAGCGTCGCCGGGGGAATCTCGGTAGATAATGTCGCGGTCTCCGCCAGCATGGGCGGCTTTGGCGCCAGTGGTGCGGACGCGGGAGATGTGGCAGTTGCCGGCAACGGCACGCTCCACACTTCCGGGAATCATGCTTACGGCATCCTGGCGCAGAGTGTCGGCGGCGGCGGCGGCGACGGCGGCTTCAGCGTTGCAGGTAGTCTCGGTAAGGGAGCTTCTGTCGGCCTGAGTGTGGGCGGTTTTGGCGATGACGGCGGTCTGGGGGGGCGCGTCGCGGTCAATAGCAGCGGCAACATCGTCACCGAAGGCGAACTGGCCTACGGCATTTTTGCGCAAAGCGTGGGCGGCGGTGGCGGCTCGGGAGGATTCAGCGTCGCGGCGGCGGGTTCTGCGGATAGTGCCAGCGTGGCTCTTGGGCTGGGCGGATTCGGAGGTGCGGGTTCGGATGCTGACCGAGTGGCACTCCAGAACAGCGGGAGTATTGAGACGATGGCCCAGGGGTCGCACGCAATCGTCGCACAGAGTGTGGGCGGTGGCGGCGGCGCGGGCGGTTTTGCCGGCACGGTTGCCGGGAGCATGGGAGACAAAGCAAACGTCAGCGCTGCGATCGGCGGCAAGGGCGCCATCGGCGGCAGCGCCAGCAACGTGACGGTGCTCAATTCCGGCGCCCTCCGCACGCGTGCCGATGGCGCGTATGGTGTGTTCGCGCAAAGTGTGGGTGGCGGCGGCGGCGATGGCGGCTTTGGGTTGTCCGTCGCACTCGGCGCCAAAGACAAGGCGGTCGGCCTGTCGGTCGCCATCGGTGGCGGTGGTGGCGCCGGTGGGAAAGGTGCGGCCGTGGCCGTGGACAACCTCAACCAGATTGAAACCAGCGGTGAGAAATCTCACGGCATCCTGGCGCAGAGCATTGGCGGCGGAGGGGGCAACGGCGGATTCAGCGTCGCGGGTGCGCTCAGTAAGAGCACAAACGCGAATCAACTTGCGGTCAGCATTGGCGGCGGCGGGGGCGACGGCAATGTCGCGGGTCTCGTAACAGTCAGCAACTCCGCCCGCATTGCGACGCTCGGAAAGGAAGCCCTGGGCATTGAGGCACAGAGCATTGGTGGCGGCGGTGGCAATGGCGGGCTGAGTTTCGCCGGGACTTTTGCCGGCGGTGACTCCAAGAGCCTCTCGCTGGCGTTGGGGGGCGCGGGCGGCAGCGGCAACAAGGGCAGCACCGTGAATGTGGACAACGGA
Source organism: uncultured Verrucomicrobiota bacterium (assembly GCA_964634255.1). GTDB lineage: Bacteria > Verrucomicrobiota > Verrucomicrobiia > Limisphaerales > MWDV01 > MWDV01. The sequence goes on from CAZWJC010000045.1 coordinate 28,560, forward strand.
GGGATCATTGAGACGACTGGCGAGAGTGCCCACGGCATCCTGGCGCAGAGCATCGGCGGGGGCGGTGGGATCGGAGGTATGAGCATTTCGAGCAATCGGACCGGCAGCGCGAGCCTCGCCTTCAGTCTGGGCGGAAGCGGTGGCGACGGCGGAGTTGGCGGCGCGGTGGATGTTGAGAACCGTGGCAGCGTTGTAACGCGAGGGGTCGGCGCCAACGGCGTCTTCGCCCAGAGCGTGGGCGGCGGCGGCGGCGCAGGTGGGGCAAGCCTTACGGGCTCCAAGGGCGGATCCGATTTCAGCCTGAGTCTCGCCTTGGGCGGCGTTGGCGGGAGCGGCAACACCGGCGGCTTGGTGACGGTTGCCAATAGCGGGAGCATTGAAACCACCAACCAGCGCTCGCACGGCATCTTCGCTCAAAGCGTGGGCGGCGGCGGTGGACGCGGGGGCGATAGCGATGCGGCCGCCACCGGCATGACGAACATCTCGCTGACTTTGGCCTTGGGAGGCAATGGCGGCACCAACAGTGCCGGTGGAAATGTCGTCATTACGAACACGGGTCAGATTACCACGCGGGCGCGTGATTCGTATGGCGTCTATGCCCAGAGCGTCGGCGGTGGTGGCGGCGAGGGCGGCTCCAGCTCTACGACCTCGGAGGCTGGCGACGACAGCTCTCAGAAGAGCTTGAGCCTCAGTCTGAGCCTGGGTGGCAAGGGTGGCGCAGGCAACACCGGCGGCGCGGTGACGGTTAGTAACGATGGCGGGATTGACACGTATGGAAATGGATCGCATGGCGTCTTCGCACAGAGCGTCGGTGCGGGCGGCGGAGCAGGCGGCGGCGGAGAAACTTCGACGAGTGCCGACCAAGGAATGTCCTTGGACCTTGCACTCGGAGGCAAGGGTGGAGCTGCCGGTGACGGAGGCGCGTTGACGCTCGTCAACGGCGGAGATATCGCGACCCGGGGGAATTCTGCGCACGGGATCGTGGCCCAGAGCATTGGTGGCGGTGGCGGCATGGCCGGCGATGCAGTGTCGCCGGGAAGCGGTTCCACGAACCTGTCGTTGAGTTTGGCGCTCGGCGGCCAGGGTGGTTCCTCTGGAAATGGCGGTGTGATCAACGTGACGAGCGCGGGCACGATCAGCACGGCAGGTCGAAATTCGCACGGGGTTCTCGCCCAGAGCGTTGGTGGTGGCGGCGGCGCCGGAGGAAACGCCAGTGGCGAAGGCGATTCCTCCATGGACTTTGGCCTCCTAGTCGGTGGCCAGGGTGGCAGCAGCGGCGGCGGCGGCGACGTGTCGGTGGACAACACGGGTGTCGTCACCACTTCCGCAGCGGGCTCGTTCGGTATTCTGGCGCAAAGTGTCGGCGGAGGGGGCGGTGCCGGCGGCGCGGGCGCGATGGATCTGTCCGGAGGGACGATTGGCATCGGCGGTGCCGGCGGATCAGCCGGGGACGGCGGAAACGTCGCGGTCACGCAGCGAGGAGACATCGACACGTCAGGAGCGGCGGCTCAAGGCATCTTCGCGCAAAGCGTCGGTGGCGGAGGCGGTGTCGCTGGAAGCCTCGATGGCGGATTGGGGGCACTCAGCGAGATCGGCTTGGTCCCGTCACTCGCTCAAGCCGGCGGCAGCGCCGGCGACGGTGGTCACGTATCGGTGGAAAGCAGTGGCGCTATCACGACAGAAGGAACGGCGGCCAACGGCATCTTCGCGCAGAGCGTGGGTGGCGGCGGCGGCTTGGGCGGGGGTGGGATTCTGGGAATCGGTTTTGCTGGGAGTGTAGGTGGCGCGGGGAACGGCGGCGCGGTCAACATCGCGCACGACGGCGATGCCTCCACTCACGGCGACGCCGCGCACGGCATCTTTGCACAAAGCGTCGGCGGCACAAACGGCCGCGGCGGCTCGGTGTCCGTCGAAGTCACGGGCGACATCACCGCGCTGGGAGAGGATTCCGTCGGCATCTTCGCCCAAAGCACGGGAGACGATGGCGGTGGCAACATCACCATCAACATTCACACCAACGCCACGGTGCATGGCGGGTCTGGGGCCAGCGCCGGCGTACGCATCGAGGATGGCGCCGTCAACGCGCTCATCAATTGCGGCACGATCACCACTCTGGACGGCACGACCGGCGTAGCGATCCGTGGCGGCGATGGCAATGAAACCGTCGAGAACTACGGCACCTTGATTGGTCAAGTAGACTTGGGTGGCGGCGTGAACGTATGGAACAATCACCCTGGGTCCATATTCAACGTGGCAACGACCTTCTCGCTCGGCGCCGGCAACACGATGAACAACTACGGCATGCTCCGGGGCAGCGGGCAGATCGTTGGCAACGTTCTGAACGCGGGCTCGATTTCACCGGGCAACTCCGCTGGGACGCTGACCATTGACGGCAGTTTGAGCCTACAGGCTTCGACCAAGATGACTTTGGAGATCGGGGGTCGGCAGCAAGGTGCCAGCTACGACTTCGTCAAGGTCACGGAGGGCGTGAATTTCGACGGCACTCTGAGTCTGTCGTTGGTCAACAACTTCCGGCCCAGTTCGACCGACACCTTCACGCTGATGGAATACGCGTCCTTGATTGGCATGTTCAGCAATGCCCAAGGCGGGACACGGATTCCCACGTCCGATAATCTGGCCTCTTTTGAGATCAGTTACACGAGCACGAATCTCGTCGCGAGCGCCTACCAATCGCCCGACACTGATGGCGACGGCATGACGGATTACGATGAGCATTTGGCTGGCACCGACTGGACCAATTCCACCAGTGTGCTGATGATCAAGTCCCTGACGAAGGCCTCCAGCGGTCACTTCGTGCTGAGCTTCGTCTCCGTGACCAACAAGAACTACGTGATCGATTACTCGACAAATCTCGACAGCAGTGTCTGGTGGACCGTGCCAGCCTCGAACGTGACGTTCCCATCTGCGAACACCGGCCAGTGGGTGGACGATGGCACACTGACCGGAGGCACGAACAGCACGTCGCGCTTCTACCGTGTTCGCCTGCTGCTGGACTGAACAGGTGGCCACATTGCCAACACGTGTAGTAGGATGCCCCCTCCTGCCCAATCGCGAGAGCTGCAATGAAAGAAATGAGGCAATCCCCTCAGGCCGAAAGCACCAAAAAACGCCAGCAGACACGCTGCGCGACCGTGCTATGTGGTCGGTCCTGAAAAACGGTTTTCAGAAGCGGTGGTGAGTAGGCGCGTTTGGGTGA
>CAZWJC010000046.1:0-31756 GCA_964634255.1 uncultured Verrucomicrobiota bacterium
CGAGTGGCGGCCTGCGGTTAAATTGCGGAACGTTTTAGCGTGACAACCGCCGTGATTCAGTGTCTATGTGTTTTGGTTGGGCGCTGGTCGTCGAAGAATCTTCCCACGCGAGGATTTTCTGTTTGACCGGTGGAGGGAATTCCTTTAACCCACACGGGCCATTTTGGAAACTTGGCAAAGTTGGGTGTACAGCGGTAAGCTGGGGCACATACAAGAGTAGTGGCGATGTTGAATTCGAAGTCATTCCTGGCGGTCGATTTCGGCGCGGGCAGTTTGAAGCTGGCCGAGTTCGAGGTCAACGAGGCCGGTGGTCTGCGGCTCAAGCAGTACGGCATTCGCCCGCTCGGTCCCGAGGGCGCTCAGGAAAGCGCCCGTGAAGCGCTCATCCTGAAAGTCCTGCAGGAGCAGATCGGCGAAAAGCAAATCAAGGCCAAGAGCGCCAACGTCTGCGCCCCTGGTTTCCACGTCTTCTCCAAGTTCGTCAAGCTCCCGCCCGTGGACTCGGGTAAGGTCACCCAAATCATCCAATACGAGGCGCAGCAGAATGTGCCGTTCCCGCTCGAAGAGGTCGTGTGGGATTATCAGATTCTCGGCACGACGCCCAGCGGCGAAATGGAGGTCCTCCTCGTTGCCATCAAGGCGGACATTGTGGAAGGCCTCTTCCGCGTCGCTGAGGCTTCCGGGTTGAGTCTTCAGGTCACGGACGTCTCGGCAGCCGCGCTGTGCAACGCGTTTCGCTACAATTACGGCGAGGTCGAGGAATGCACCATGTTGCTCGACATTGGTGCGAAGACCAGCAACCTGCTCTTCTTCGAAAAAGGCAAGGTCTTCGCGCGCGGCATCAACCTCGGCGCCAACTCCATCACGCAGGACTTCGTCAACGAGTCGAAGATGAAGTTCGACATGGCGGAAAAGCTGAAGATCGCCGAAGGATTTGTCAGCTTGGGTGGTGCTTACGAGGAACCGGAGAATCCGCAACAGGCGGCCATTGCGAAGATCGCGCGTCAGTTCATGACGCGACTGCATATTCAGGTCAACCAGACCATGCAGTTTTACCGTGGCCAGCAGGGCGGTTCGGCGCCGCAGCGGTTGTTCTTGGCGGGCGGGGCTTCGATCATGCCCTATACCGCACAGTTCTTTGCCGAAAAGCTGAACATCCCGGTCGAGTACTTTAATCCCTTCCGCAACGTTCAGATCGATCCCGCCATCAATCTGGAGGATTTGGCCAAAGTCGCTCACGCCATGGGCGAAGTCGTGGGCTTGGGGTTGCGCAATCTGGCGACCTGCCCGGTCGAACTGAACCTCATGCCGGCGAGCACGCTGCGCTGGCAGACGTTCAACCAGAAGAAACCTTATTTCATCGCCTCGGTCTTCTGTCTCGTGGTCGTGGTTGCCGCCGTGGGTTTCCTCTTCAACCGCTTGGGGGTGGTGCAGGAGGAAGACCTCACCAAAGTGACCGACGACGTCACGCCGCTTCAGCAACGCGAGCAGCAGTTCAAGAAGGCCTACGGCGATCTCAAGAAGCTTAAGGATGACGCGGATCAGCTCACGTCTTGGCTGGAGCAGCGTTATTTCTGGGCGGATGTGATGAAGGAAATCCGCCGAGTGTTCATTCAAGTGGAAGACAACGCTAAACGACGAGTTGGTGCGGATGTCGGTGTGTGGGCGGAACAATTCATAACTTCCGGCAAGCGACGGGATGCGTCGTATGCAACGGAGAGTACCGCGCAGCAAGGTCCCGAGGCGGCGCCAGCGCCGGCCTACCGGCCGGATCCCGAAATGATGGCCGCGTTCCGACGCCGCTACGGCATGGACATGTCGGGAGGCGCGGCCCCTGCAGCCCCCGCCGCAGAGGCGGCGCCGGCGGCCGCCGGGGGAGAAAGCACACCGGGCGCAGATGGGACAACTGCCGCGGCAGAGCCGGAGAACACCAACGAAGTCTCCAAGGTTACGATCCTCTGTCGCGCTGTGAACCTGCCGCCGGGGTCGGCCATGGCAAACTCCGATCTTGCCTTCTCCGTGCTCAAGGAGTTGCAGACCTTGCCGTTCGTGAATGCGGAAGGCACCAAGTTCGATAAGTTGGCCGAAGGTCAGGAAATCAAGGTGGACGAGCAGAGCGGCACGTTCAGTTTCCAGATCAAGCTGAAACTCAAACGCCCGCTTAAGCTGTTCTAGTATGGATTGGGTCAAACGCAACCTGTACTTTGTCATCGGCAGCGCCGTGGCGCTGGTGTTGATGGGACTGGCGGGCTTCTACCTTTATTCAGGCTGGAAGCACAAAAATGAGGTTTTCGCCAAACTGAGCGAGCAGTATACCGAACTCAAGCGGCTCTATGATCTGGACCCCAATCCCGGCAGCGAGAAGGTGAATAACATCAAGGCCGCCAAGGAACAGCAGGAAGTCGTGCGGGCCTTGATTGGTGAAGCTTCCAAGTTGTTCGTAGCGCCTCCCCGCATCCCCAATCCGGAGGGCACCAACCGCGTCTCCAGTGAGGAGTTTACGTCGCAGTTGCGCCGGACAATTGACCAACTCCAACGGGACGCGACGAACTCCAGCGTCACCATCCCCGCCAAGTACAATTTCTCCTTCGAGGCGCAGAAGAGCCTGATGACGTTTGCGCCTGGCAGTCTGGATTTGCTGGCCGTTCAGTTGGGCGAGGTGAAGGCCATTTGCGACGTCCTCTTTGCCGCCAAAATCAACGCCCTCGACAACATTCGGCGCGAGCGCGTCTCGAACGATGATTACAAAGGGCCGGGCTCGGATTACCTCGACGTGAAGTCGGTCACCAACGAACTGGCGGTCATTACGCCCTACGAAGTGACGTTCCGGTGCTTTAGCGCTGAACTGGCGGGCGTGCTGAACCGCCTGCAGGGTGCGCCTTACTGTCTGCTGGCGAAGACCGTTGATGTGGATCCCGCGGCAGGCGGCGCGACGTCACCAATGGAGCAAGGCATGGCAGGCGAGATGCCGCCAGGCATGGCAGCCCGCTACGGTTTTGCGTCTCCGCCGCCGGACACAGCCGCCGCGCTGCAACAGCGTTATGGGATGGGCATGAACCGGCCTGGAGCGGAGTCGCCCGGGGCAGCCCCTGAAGCGATGGCCCGTCGCTATGGAATCGGCGGGGGAGATCGTTATGGCGGGGGGCAGTCACTCGGAGGCATTCAGTACCGGCCGCTTGGCAGTGGGCAGCCCGGGATGCCCGTCGCCTCGACTCCGCCGCCGGGTTATCCTGCGACCGCGCCTGGAGCCGCACCTGCGCGGGGTGGGCTGACGCCGGTTCTCAACGAAAAGCCGCTCCGGGTGATCCTGATGATTCATGTGGTGAAGTTGTTGCCCAAGGAAAGCAATCGCTGATGGACTTCCTCAAGAAACATTACGAGAAGCTGGTGCTCGGCGTGGTGCTACTGCTGGCGACCGCGGCAGTTGCGGCCCTCCCATTTATCATCGCGAGCAACAAGGCCGCCTTGGAAGACCAGCGGACCACGATTCTCAAGCGCGCTCCCAAACCACTGACGAACGTGGACCTCACGATCAGCGCCGCAGTGCTGAAAACTCTGAGTCAGCCACCCAATGCCGATTTTGGTCGCCCTCACAACGTCTTCAATCCGGTGCAGTGGCAGAAGGGTGCGGACAACCAACTCATTAAAGTGGCCAAAGGCAACGAAGTGGGCCCTGAAGCCGCCGTCGTGACCAAGACGACCCCGCTCTATCTGATTCTTACCTTGGATTCTGTCGGCCCGTCCAGTTCGGGCACGCCGTCCGGGTATCTTATCGGAGTCGAGAAGCAGGCCGATCCGGCGCCCGCTGGCCGACGGAAGAAGCAGACCTTTGCCACGTTGAACAGCAAGAAACTCGACTTGTTCACACTGCGCGAGGTAAAGGGGCCGCCGGAGGAGCCGACGGCGTTGATCGTTGAATTGAGTGATACCGAGCAGAAGGTTTCCATTTCCAAGGACAAACCATATCAGCGCGTGGATGGTTACGTCGCGGACGTTCGTTACGATCCTGAGAAGCGCAACTATACGGGGCGTCGCGTGGGCGACCGCCTGACGATTGCCGGTGAGGAATACAATATCGTTGCCATAACCGAGAACGAAGTTGTAGTTTCTCACAAGCTGACGGGCAAGAAATTCACGATCCGAACCAAAGCCGAGAACAGTCAACCTTGATGCCGGCTGTACGCGCGGCCAGGGGACGATTTTTTTAACGTAAGCAAGCCATGATTAAAGCACCGACTCTTCGACTCTGTATTGCGCTCCTCGCCGTCTCCGCGTGGGGAGCTGTCGCCCAAACCGCGTCTACCGATGCGGCGATTGAGGAGGCGGTGCGCCGCCAGGCCGAGACCATCGTTTTGCGTCAGAAACTTGCCGACGCCGTTGCGGCTGAAGGCCGGAAAGATATGGTTGGCGCTGCGAAGCTCTACGAAGATGCCTATGCGCTCGTTCAGCGAATTGGCGCTGGCATTGACGCGGAAGCCGAGCAGGCCAAGAAGGGCCTGAGCCAGCTGCGTCTAACCCTCGCGGAAGACGCCGCCAAGCGCGGTGATTGGAAGGAAGCCGACGTTCAGGTAACCCGCGCACTCAAGGTTAATCCGCAGGACCCCAAGGCGCTGGAGTTCAAGCAGAAGAACGATAAGACCCTTGCCGCGCAATACCCGAACATGCCGCACCCAGAGGTGGAGGCACTAGTTGCCCCAACCAAGAAGGAGCGTGAAGAAGCTGCCAAGCTGGTTCAGGATGGCAAGCTGCTGCTTGAGCTTGGAAAGTTGGACGAGGCGGAGGCAAAGCTCCGTGAGGCCAACAAGATTGCGCCGGACAACAACGCCGCCCCGTACTACATGGATTTGGTCAAGGACGCTCGCCACAAGCAGGCCATCCGAAAGCGTGAGGCAATTGCCAAGAATTCGCTGGTCGAAGTGGAACAGGTCTGGGAAGCCGCCGCGAAGCGGAACTCGCTGCCCTCGCCAAACCTCTACGCCCGGACCAACTTGGTGCATGTGGGCAAGGGACGGCAATCGATTATCAGCAAGCTCGGCCGCATCTCCTTCCAAGAAACCCAACCTTACGATGGTCTCCCCTTGGGCGAGGTGGTTCGCAGCCTCGGCGAGGAATCGAAGAAGCGTGACCCGGACAAACGGGGTATCAATTTCATCGTCAACTCCCGCGTGGATGCGCCAGCGCAGTTTGCGGCGGCGCCGATGGTCGATCCGACGACGGGTCTGCCGATCCAGCAAGGGCCTAGCGCGGAAGAGGTCGATGTACTGGCCATCTCCATCAAGTTGCCAGCCCTGAACGATGTCAGTCTGGCGGAGTTGCTGGATGCGATCGTCAAGGTGGCTGAGAAACCCATTCAGTACTCAATCGAGGAGTACGCAGTGGTGTTCTCGCTCCGTGGCCAGGAAATCCAACCGCTTGCCACGCGAGTTTTCAAAGTCGATCCGAACACCTTTTACCAAGGGCTTGAGAGCGTTGAATCCTACAGCTTCGGCGACGTGGAAACGAGCAGCGGCGGCGGTGGTGGCGGTGGTGGCGGTCGCGGTGGTGGCGGTGGTGGTGGCGGTGGGCAAGGCGGCGGTTCATACGGTTCGGCCGTGCCGCGCGTGAATGTCGCGGGTGGTGTCAGCGGTGGTGGTGGTGGCGGCGGTCGCGGTGGCGGCGGTGGCGGTGGCGGTGGCGCCGGCGGTATTCGTTTCATCACCCGGACCAACGCCATGGAAGAGGTAAGTGCCGCCGTCCGGAATTACTTCCTCGCTTTGGGCGTGGATTTGAATCCGCCGAAGTCACTGTTCTGGAACGATCGCGCTGGCCGTTTGATCGTGCATGCAACTCAACAGGATTTGGATGTCATTCAGTCAGCGATTGAGGTGCTGAATGAGGCCCCGCCGCAGGTTAACATCCGTACCAAGTTCATCGAAATCTCACAGAACGACTCCAAAGCACTGGGCTTTGATTGGTACTTGGGCAACTGGTCGCTTGGTGGTGGCTCGGTGGGCGTCATCGGCGGCACGGCGCCTTCCTACAATGGAAGACCTACCACGGCAAACCCCGCCGGCACATTCCCAGGACAGACCTTCACTACGACGACAACTTCCACTGATACGTCTGGGACTGGCACGGGCACCGGAGGTTCAACGACGACTGCGGGCAGCACCCTCATCTCCCCGGCAGCTTCAGACTCGGTGATTACCTCGGGATTGCGCAATACCTATGGCTCAGGCGGCGGTAGTATTCCGGCGTTGGCCACGGTGACGGGCATCCTCACCGACCCGCAGTTCCGCGTTGTGATCCGTGCGATCGAACAACGCGACGGCGCCGAACTGATGAGCGCTCCTGAAGTCACGACCTTGAGCGGGCGTCAAGCGCAGGTGCAAGTTGTGGATATCCGCACCATCGTAACCGGCACTGACCTCAGCCAAAATGGCGGTGGCGGCGGTGGCAACACTGGCTTTGGCGGCAATGGTGCCAACGGCGCCATCGGATCAACGGCCAACTACAATACCCAGCCGATTCCCTTCGGTCCGGTGTTGGATGTGATGCCCACGGTTTCAGCCGACGGCTATACCATTCAGTTGACGATCCTCCCGACCATCACCGAGTTCGTGGGTTACGACGATCCCGGGCAGTTTGTGCCGCAGGCGCAATCCGTCAGTGGCGGCGCCAACGGCGTCGGCGTCCCGCTGACAGCACAACTGCCGCTCCCGGTCTTCCGCGTTCGCCAGGTCACGACCACGGCGATCGTTTGGGATGGCCAGACGATTGTCCTCGGCGGTTTGCTTTCGGAGTATGTCACCAAGTATCGCGATAAAGTCCCGGTACTGGGTGATCTGCCTTGGTTGGGCCGGTTCTTCCGCAGCGAATCGGATCAATCGAAGAAGAAGAATCTCATGATCTTTGTCACGCCGACGATCATTGACCCGGCGGGTAACCGATTGCATTCGGACGAGGAAATGCCGTTTGCGCAGACCGTTCTGCCCCAATCGAAGCCGGCGGCGCAATGATGCTAAGCGCAACCGCCAAGACGTCTACTCGGGCGGACGGCGCCCTCGGTGACGGTTCGCGGTGTGCGCTGGAGAGAGTTGGAAGCTGAGCGCCCATGCCGCGTTTGCTCGTCGTTGATGGACACGCCTATGCCTATCGGGCGTTCCACGCGATCCGCGAGTTGAATGGACCGGAGGGTAGCCCCACAAACGCCATCTATGGCTTTGTCAAGATGGTGGGGAAGATGCAGGCGAAGCTGGGGCCGACCCACGCCGTGGTGATCTGGGATGGCGGTCTGTCGTCGGAGCGGTTGGCAGCGTTGCCGGCTTACAAGGCACAGCGGCCGCCTATGCCACCGTCGCTGGAACGGCAGTTGGACGAGATCGTTGCTTGGCTTCAGGCCATGCGGCTCGCGTCATGGTGTCGGGATGGGGTCGAGGCCGACGATTGGATCGCCAGTCTGGCGCGACGCGCGGCGGCCCAGGGATGGAGTGTGGTGATCGCCAGCTCCGACAAGGACTTTATGCAGCTCGTCTCGGAGCGCATCGGGTTGTTAAACCCTGGCGACAAGTCCGAGACGGTTTGGACAGCGGAGCAAGTGCGGGCCAAGACCGGGGTCGCGCCGTCGCAGATAGTGGATTGGCTCAGCTTGGTTGGGGATGCGGTGGACAACATCCCCGGCGTGGCCGGCGTGGGACCGAAGACTGCCACTGCGTTGCTGGGACAGTTCGGATCGGTGGACGCGCTCTATCAGCGGTTGGCCGAAGTCCGACCGGAGCGGTTGCGGAGCGCGTTGAGTGCGGCTCGGCGGGATGTGGAACGGAACCGCCAATTGATTCGGTTGAACGACGCGTTGCCGTTGCCGGGCGATTTGGAAGACTTGGTGCTGAAGTCGCCAGATGTGGCGGCGTTGAGCGGTCAGTATGGGCGCTGGGGTTTTCGCTCGCTGTTGGCGGAACTGTCGGCGAAGCCCAAGCAGGGCGATTTGTTCTGAGCTGCGATGCAGACGTTTGCCACGGGCGATATAAGGGCACGTGGTTGTTCGATTGTCAGACGGATGAAAGCCCGCTGGCGGGAAGAAAGCGTGGACAAGAAACACGTTTCTGTTAGGCTTTTTAGCGAGATTTTTATGTCATCTATGCTGCGAGTGCTGAAGAAAATCGCCCTCGGGGGATGCCTGCTGGCGGCGCCGTTTCTGGCCGCCGGGCAAAATGCCTTTTCCCCGGGTGGACCCGACTACCTGATCGCGGGCGCATTGCCTGGAGACCAGACCGTGCCTCACGCGGTGATCAACACCAGCGGAGGTTTCCTTGTGTGGCAGGACAATGCGGTGACCACCGCGGGCTTGCGCATTCGGGCGGCGCGCCTGAATGGCAGTTTACAGATGACTGGCTCGCCCTTTGTCGTGAGCACCGGAACGCGCCCCGGTAACCGTGAGAACCCGCAAGCGGCGTTGCTCAAAGCGGGTGGCGCCGTTGTGGTTTGGCAGGATGGCCCGGTTGGATTTCAGGACGTTTACGCCCGGTTCTTGGCGGCGGATGGTTCATTTGCCACTGCGGAAATCCGCGTGAACACTTACACCAACGAGTTTCAAGTCCAACCCTCCGTTGCCACGCTCAAGGATGGGACCGTCGTCGTGGTTTGGGGGAGTTACGGACAGGACGGCAGTCTGCAGGGCATTTACGGGCAGCGCTTCACTGCAGCTGGCGCTAAGTTGGGCGAGGAGTTCCGCTTGAACCAGTTCGTGACGAACAACCAGCGCACGCCAGCCGTTGCCGCTCTTGCAGACGGGGGGTTTGTTGCGGTTTGGATTTCGGAACTCCAACGTGCCTCGTCCAGCGTGGATGTGCTAGCGCGAGTATTTGATGCGTCCGCGGTTGGGGTGGGCAACGAATTCGCGGTGAACCCGAGCAAGTCGAACATCTGTGCCAATCCAGCCGTGGCAGGTGCGCCGAACGGCGGTTTCGCCGTCGCTTGGGGACAGAATGACAATGTGGTCCGTGCGGTGGAGAGCGCCAATGGGATCCCGGCTGCGTCGCGGTCGCAGAAAGGCTGGGACGTGTTTGCGCGGCTGCACAATGCTGCCGGCACGGCGCTGGGCGAACCGGTGCGCCTGAACACTCATCTCTACGGCGATCAGTACGCACCGAAGATTAGCGCTTTTGGCAACGAGTTCTTGGCCGTCTGGACCAGCTTGGGGCAGGATCGTTCCTGGGAAGGCGTCTTCGGCCAGTTCCTCCGTGCCGATGGCACCTTGGCAGGCGTCGAATTCCAGGTCAACACCACCGCCGTCAGCCGTCAGGTCAATCCCACTATCACCTCGGATGGATCAAACCGGTTCCTGGCGGGTTGGAGCTCATTTCAAGTGGGCACGAGCTTTGATCTCTTCGCTCGGATCTACGATTTGATCCGGGTTGAGATGGTGCCGACCGCCGGCGGACTGGTGTTGAAATGGAACACTCAGCCCGGCTGGTCCTATCAGGTGCAGGTTTCAAGCGATGGGAAGACTTGGCAGAATCAAGGTGGCCAGCGGTTGGCGGGTGGACTGGCGGATTCGCTGAACGTCGGAGCGGCCGGCGGGATGGCCTACTATCGCGTTATCCGGGTGGTGACCAACTAAGGTGCGTATGCTGCAATATTTTCGAACAGTCTGCGTGACTCTGGCGCTCGCCGGAGTCGTCAACTCCGTGTCGGGGTTTTCATTGATCGGTCCGTACGACACATGGCAAACCGCGGAGTTGAGCTATAACCCCCGCGGGTTCGACATCGGCGGCCCCATGAACTTGGGCGAGGAGTACCGGTGGAATGTCAAGACGGTCACGTACGGATTTGACGCTTCGTTCATGAACTACTTTGGCGCTCGCGGTACCGCGGCCGTCATGCAGGCGGTCGCCATTCTAAACGCCCTCCCTTCCGCCGCCCAGATGAGTTCGAATCTTACCGAGTTCCCCCTGCAAACGAAAGGTCTGAACTCCCGGGCCAGCGCCGTGAACCTGTTGGATTTGAAATCGTATGCCTTGGCGACCTTGTTGGAGGAAATGGGCTTGGCTAGCCCCGAGCGCTATGTCTGGACCTTGCGCGATCGGCGGGTCATCCAAAACATCCCCTACTACGTTGTGGTGCAGAGGAACTTTGACCCGGTCACCTTCAGTCCATCCCGGTACGTGAACGGAACGCTCTACACCTATTCGGTAATTGATTGGAACCTCTCTGACGGGACTCAATACTGGGAGGCCTCGGAAATCCCGGTGGATCCAATCAGCTCGTTCTCTTCAGTCGTGACGGCCGTGGATGGCAGTTCCCGGATCATTGGTGGCATTCTCTCGTACGGTCAGTTCTTCACCGGTCTGACGCGGGATGACGTGGGGGGATTGCGTTACATCTACCGCAACTCCAACTGGAATACCGAGGACCTGCTCCCGGATACGGGCGGGGGCGTGCCAGATCGTCCGCCGTTCGGCATTCCCGGAAACACGGTGACCAACACGCCATACGGGACCGCGCTGCGCAAAGGGGTGGATAAGATTACCTTTGCCTTGATGTCGAACGCCGGTGGGTATGGTCCATTCCTTGCCTACACAAACGCGAGCAAGGATGAGTACTTCTTTGCGACCAATGGCCTTGCCTATTGGACGAACCAGAATACTGTACGTTACCAAACCCAACCGGACATCCTGTTTACGGCGGAGGATCTGGGGCTGGATGCTGGGGGATCGCCCATCGGCATCCGGCGCAGTGAGACGGCCGCTTGGGCCAATGGTGCCGCAATCAATGGGCAGGCGGCGCTGGCCGGTCCGGGAGTTATTCTGCCCACCGTGGTCATCGCCTTCAACAAGGTCGGGCCCTTCATCTACAACTGGGAGGAGAGTTCATTGGATGAGTCCAGCGGTATTTGGGGGTTTGTCTGGGGTTGGTTTGATGGCACCACCAACGCCCCGGTGGTCTTTCCAGCGGGGACAACGATTGAGGATTTGGAGGCACAGATCACGAGTTCGGGTTTCTGAATGTGCCTGCGCCGGCCATGAACCAAGCGGTACAATTGGGTGACGCGGTTGTCCGGCCTCCGGCGGGGCGGCGGGCCTTGGCATGCGGAGAGTGTGTGGCGGAGTGAACAGTTGGAACGAGCTATGAAGCGATTTCTTTTGTTGGCGGGTGTGGCGAGCCTGTTGTGTGGGCAGGCGGCGTCGGGCTATGTGAATCAAGGCGTCGTGCAGAATCCCAACTACGTCATCGACGATCCGGTGTTCGTTAATGACTCTGGAGCGGAGTTCTATGTCTACAACGACTTCCTCAACTTGCTCCTGCCCTACCGCACGCACAATACTCTCAGCTATACCAACTATGGGTTGATGGAGTCCCTGCTCGGGTTCGAGTTTGACAGGTATTCTGTTCCGGGCGGCCTGACGCGCTGGGCCGACAGCTTCCACAACGACACTTTTGGCGCGGTCAACTCGGGCACGTCGAGCAACGGATTTATTCTTTACAGTACCTTTTCGTTCGACCCCGATTTCCCGACGCCGATGACGATTGTCGGCGCGACGAATGTGGTGAACCGCGGTACGCTTAGCGTCGCCCCGGAGGGCATCATCTCGGTGGTCGGCAAGAATGTGGACCTCTCCCGGGGACGCATATACGTGGCCGCCTACGAATACAGCCCGTACAGCTTCTATGCCTTCGGTCAGTTGGACAGCTACTGGGGCGGACGCGATGTGGAATTCAACCCGGCGGTTCGGTTTGGCGGCCTCTACGGGACCACCCCGCGGCATTGGGTCACCAACCGGACGTACCTGGCCATGGAAACCTCACTCTTCGGCGAACCTTACGTGAACGTGGTGACGTCGGACGCTACGTCCAACGTTGTGGTCAATGTCGCCTTCATCAACAATGGCAATTTGGGCGCCTTCACCATCACCCCCTATGCCTACGGCAGCGATATGTATGTCGAGTGGGCGTGGACGAAAGCCGACCCCATCACCGGTGCGAGCACGCCGGCCTACCTCTACTTGCAGGACATCCTTACCTCCGTCAGTAACGTAGTGATGGTGACCAACGGTTACGGCCCGCCTCGCGTCGCCTTCCGTCCGACCTTTATCCCCACCAACTACTATTTCTATTCTTCCACCGCACCCTACGCTTTTGGTACGGCGATGTCGCCCGGGTCCACGACCGGCCTGTTCCCGAGCACCAACATGACCCGGGAATTCTCGGCATACGAAATCCAGTTTTCTCCCACCATGTCGCTGGTCGAGGATTACGCGCACCGCTCTTACACCAATATGCCAGGGCGCGTGCAGTTGATCGCCGACGGCCCCGGTTCCTCGCTGAACTTGGAGCGCGCCCGCATCTATGGGGTGAACTCACTGGTTGTGAAGGCCACCAACCACTTTGCAGGCGCCGCGGGTGCGAAGATCGTCGCCCCATTTGGGGATCTTGATTTGGGGACCACGAACGGTTCGCTCAGTGTTTCCAACCTGCTGGCCCCGGTTGTGCCGCGGTTGGAAGGCTACGTCAGCCTGTGGAGCACCGCCTTCACCAACGTGGACAGCCGCAACTACACCAACGCCTACCACGTGCTCTTCGTGGACAGCCAGTTGATGCCCACCGTGCCGGCACGAATGCAAAACGTGACGCTGCGCGGCTCGAACGTCTTCGTGAGCGATGTGCTCAATATCCTCTCCAATCTGACCCTCCGCGCCCAAGCCGTGACCATCACCAGCAACGCGCCAGGCGTCGAGCCGCGGACCGGCCAGCTCAATCTGCTTTCTGCTCAGGTCTTTGGGCCGTCCTCGTCTCCGGGCTTGCTGAACCTGACCAACTACGGCGGCATCTTCTCTTACAACTTGATGTATTTCACGAATCAGAGCCGCCCCTACCGCGCCTTCGTGAACCACGGCAGTGTTACCAACGGCGGCAGCAAGATCGCCGCGGACTATTTCGAGAACCGGGGCATCTTCTACGCCAGCGGCAGCCTTATTGACCTCGTGAGCCCGAACGCGGTCCTGCGGGATGGTGCCTTCGCAGCGCCGCCGGGCGACATCACCCTCCGCTGTGGTGATTTGACCATCAGCAATCACACGCTGCTGAGCGGTCGTGCACTCAATCTCTCCGTCACGGGAACGCTGGACGACGGCACGCTGAACCGGGACGTGTTTACCGTCACGAACAAAAACATCTGGTATGCGAGCGCCGGCTTCAATCTGCCGGTCAAGCCCGCGCAGTCCAGTCTCCAGGGCACCACGATCCACAGCACGGCCCCCTTCGATTCCGAAGTGACCACGCGCTGGGCCGCGAGCGACTTGGGGAATTCGACCGCCGGCTTTGACAACAACGCCGCGCTGGGCCGTCTCGTCCTGGATGCGAGCACCAACAGCAACTTCCGGTTCACCGGCACGGGGACGGCGAACGCGCTCTATGTGGACCGGATCGAGTTGGTCAACCAGGCCACGAACATTGACAACAACGGCAATTTCACGGCGCTCGTGGTGGACGCGAACATGAAGATCTACTACGGCGAAGCGGTGGTGCGCGGGCTCACGAACCAGTTCTCGGTCGCCGAGCGCATGAACGGACGCAACGGTGGTCGTCTGCAGTGGGTGAGCAGCCGCGCCGGATTCTTCTCCTCCACGAACGTGCTCTATCCGAACGGCACCATCAACCGGTTGAACTCGGCGCTCGTCTCCAGTTGCAACTTGGACAGCAACAACAACGGCTTGGCCAACTGCGTGGATCCGGCCCCCGTCTGGGTGGCCTCGCAAGATGATCTCCGCGCCGTGCTCTCCGGCACGCCCCCCGCGGTTGTCTTGACGTGGCGCTCTCCCGGTTCGGCGGTCAACTCGGTGTATGCCGCCGCTGACATCGCGTCGCCCGCGTGGGAGTTGGTCACGCAGTTCGTCTCGCCGTCAGTCATCGGCACGGCGCTCACGAACCGCTACGTGCCCGCGGTGGGGACGGACAGCCGGTTCTACCGCGTGCGGGTGGATGTGCCCTAGTCGGGAATGGATTGGGATCGCGTGACGGACAGACATTTTTGCTGACGCAGCTTGAGTGAGCAGGGAAGTGCCGCCCGGTGCGGCAGGAAGACAGGACAACGAGACAGATTTGGAAGTGTTGCGATATGAATAAAGGCCAGCTTTGGAAGATCGTGAGCCGTCCGGTCGGTGTGGCGGCGACGGCATTTGCCTTGGTGTGCGCCGCGGCGCCCGGCGCCTGGGCCCAGGCCGTCAACAACGACAACTTCGCCAACGCGTGGGTGATTGCCGGCGAATACGGCTCGGTCACCGGCGACAATACCGGCTTCAGTGCCGAAGCGGGCGAGCCCAGCCATGCGGGTTTTCCGGCGCGGGCCAGCGCTTGGTTCAAATGGACCTCGCCCGGCGATGGCCCCGTGCAGTTTGAAACCTACGGCAGCACTCTTAATACCGTGCTCGCCGTGTACACGGGGTCGCAGGTGGGAGCGCTCAATTTCTTGGTGGCCAACAACGACGCCACCACATACGTGGGTGGAAGGGGATTGCGCCGACTGACCAGCTATGGCGTGAACAACTCACTTCCGATCTGGCTTGGTCCCAGCCTCGTGAAGTTTAATGCCAAGAAAGGTCAGACGTATTGTATCGCGATTGGCTCGTCTGGGTTTGCGGGGGGGAGCTATACACTAAACTGGGCATTCAGCTCAGCGGGCGTTTTCCGCTTCAGCTCGGACCAGTATATCGTAGGCGAACAAGACAACTACTATGCCGGACCGCGGTCAACCGATTGGAGTGTGCGGGGCGCGCGGGTGACCGTGTCCCGAGTGGCGGGATCCACGGGGCGGTCAATCGTGCATGTGGAGACGGCCGACGATACTGCCGCCGCGTACGTGGATTACATACCGTTCAGCGAAGATTTGATCTTTGACGATTGGGAGATGAGCAAGGATATCGTGGTTTCGCTGATCCCGTCGCTGGGGGAGTGCAAGCCTGGCGTTGGATTCAAGCTGGTCCTGTCCAATCCACAACTGGATCCGCTGGAATCGCAGGACATCCTGCCGCCGAAGCTTGATCCCGAGCACAGCGAGACCCTCATGACCATTTTGGATTTCGAAACGGATCCCGACGCGATCCGCTGGGGCGGCCCCGACTACTGCACCACCAACAAGTACGGCTTGGTCAATTTCGAGCGCTCCAGTTACCGCACCCGCGAGGATACAGGCACGGAAGCCGGCACGGTGGTTCTGTGGCTGGTGCGGCCGATCCCCGGCGATGCAGCAAAAACATATTGGAAGGTGGATACGCTCAGTTGGTCGTCGCCGCTCATGACCGATGACATGTTTAACCTTGAGGCGGGCTCGGACTATGCCACTCCAGATGACCCGAATAATGATTACCCGTCGTACTCAGACGGTCCGGTGGATTTTGGTGGGCCGTACGAAGGAGAGGTCTCTTGGGGTCCGGGCGATGCCGGGCCAAAGCCGATCTCGTTTCCGATCATGAACGACATCTCCCCCGAGTTTAATGAGGATTTCCGGATTCGATTGATGTATAAGCCTGGCGAGGAGGCTCAACCGACGATCGGCATGGTCGGCGAATGCACGGTTACTATTCTGCACGACGACCTCCCCGCTGGCTCAGTGGACGAATTCCACAACCCGGACTTCAGCTACCTAACAGACCCTCCTCTGAACAGCGCGCCTGGCGCCAACGATGTGGTGTCCACCACCCTGTTACAGTCGGACGGCAAGTGCATCGTTGCCGGCGAGTTTACCAAGTACAACACGGTGGCGCGAAACCGCATCGCACGCGCCAACCAAGACGGTTCGATCGACAGTTCCTTCAACCCCGGCTCCGGCGCCAATGCCTTCATCTGGACGGGCGCCTTTGAGACCAACAACAAGATTCTCATTGGCGGCGAGTTTACTGCGTATGACGGCGTACAGCGGTACCGGGTAGCCCGGCTGAACACGGACGGCTCGTTGGACGAATCCTTCAACCCGGGCTTGGGCGCGGATAATACGGTGTGGGCGGTCACGCCTCAGGCGGACGGCAAGATATTGGTCGGCGGTGCTTTCGCCACCATCGGCGGCAGCGCGCGACCCTTTCTGGCACGCTTGAACGCGGACGGCACGGTGGATGAAACGTTCAACGCGGCCAGCGTCCCCAACGCCGATGTGCAAACCATCGTCGTCGCCGGGGATGGCACCATCCTCTTGGGTGGCAATTTCACGACGGTGGCCGGCCAATCCCGCAACGGCGTGGCCCGCTTGCTGGCGGATGGTACCTTGGATTCGGCATTCACCCCGCGGACCGGTGTCAACGGCGCGGTTTACGCCTTGGCCCTGCAAGCCGACGGGCGCATCGTCATCGGCGGCAATTTCGATACTGTGGATCTCCGGGCGCGCAAGAACATCGCCCGCCTGAATGCCAACGGGACGATTGACGAAACGTTCGAGCCCGGGGACGGCGCGAATGACGACGTTTATTCGATCGTGCTGCAACCGGATAACCGCATCCTCATTGGGGGACTCTTCACGTCTTATAACCAGACCCGGCGCATGGGTTGCGCCCGCCTGTTTGCCAACGGCTGGCTCGATACCAGTTTCCTGGACACTGCTTACAACCATTTTGCCGGCTTTTGTCGCGCTTACCATGACGAGGATGTGAATCCCAAGAGTTGGTTGTTCAGTATCTCTCTGCAACCCGATGGCAACGTAATCGTTGGCGGAAGCTTCCACCAGGTTGGGGGCGGGCGGATCAACCCCGCTGTGCAGACCAACTTGTACGACCCTTCGAGATTGGAATGGTTTACTCAGCGCGAGCCTGAAGTAGCTGAGGGTAATTTTGGCTACAGCCGGCAAGCATGGCGTAACCGTTTCAACGTGGCGCGCCTGATGGGTAGTCGGGACACTGACGGCCCTGGGAACGTTGGCTTTGTAGCCGGAAACTACTCGATTGACGAGTCGGCTGGTTACGTGTTCGTCAAGACGGTTCGGGAGAATGGCACGTTGGGCCACGCGGAGACAACTTTCTCACTCCCACCGCGCACGGCCGGCCCGGGCGTGGCGGAAACCACTACGGACTATACCTACAACCGAATCAACCCGGCGTACATCACCAGCCAGAATGGCGCCAGCGCTACGCGCAACTATGCGGACGGCTATTTCGGAACGAACAACTCTACCGTGACTGTCTTGGGCGGCGGAACTGACTACAGCACCGATACACACGACGACATCCAGGTGACCATTGCGCGCAACTTCGGCATTCAAGGCGATCGCTTGGGCGCCTTCCAGTTGGATTCGCCGAGCAGCGCCGACGTGTTTTATCTCGGTGGCGACAACGTGCCGCTGGGCACCGCCTTGGGGCGCTCGGGCGCGGATCTGCGGATCAACGAAGTGGATACGTCCCCGGGTACGATCGGTTTTGCCTCGGCCACCTACTCGACCAACGAGAATTCGGTTTCTGCGATCATTACATTGACCCGCACCAACGGGAGTGACGGCCAGGTGACAGTTCGTTTCGCCACCACCAACGGCACGGCCATTCATGGCAAAGACTACACCGGGCGGACGAATACAGTGACGTTCCGCAGCGGTGTTACTGTGACCAACGTCGCGGTTACGCTCATTAATGATGGGGATATCCAGCAAACAGACCGCACGGTGAAACTGTATCTGTTCAACCCGGGCGGGGGCGCCAACCTCGGCCTGACCAACGCCACGTTGTTCATCGTGGACGACGATTTCTTGGCTGGCCGGGTCAATCTCACGTCCACGACCTACACCAACAAGGAGTATGATGGCGTGGCACGGGTGACCGTGACGCGGAGCGGCGGCAACCAGGGTGTCCTGGATGTGACGTTTGCCACCTCCGATGGCACGGCCCTCTCCGGCACGCATTACCGCGGACTGACCAACACCCTGCACTGGAATGACGGCGAATCTTCGCCGCGGAACATCGACATCCCGTTGCTGCCCGATGGGCTCGTCAGCGCCCACCGACAATTCGGCATCCGTATCTACAATCCAACGGTTACCGGCGCACTGGGTGTTCGAACCTCGGGCACGGTGACGCTGCTGAACGAGGACGCATATGGTAACCTGCAATTCTCAGCGCCGAGCTACACCGTCCACGAACAGGCCGGGTATGCCGTGGTCAACGTCATCCGCCCGAATGGCAGCGCCGAGGTCCTGAGCGTCAACTTTGCCGCCACTCCAGGAACGGCCATCACGACCGGCATGCTGCCCAACTTCGTCGCCACCAATGGCTCGCTCACGTTTGCCGCAGGTGAAGTAGCCAAGAGTTTCGCCGTGCGTATTCTCGATGATGGCGTGGTCAATTCGTCGCCGTTTTACTTCACAGTCACTTTGAGCGGCCTGTCACCGGCCGGAGCCAACTTCGGGACACCGGTCTCCGTCCCGGTGAACATTGTGGATGCCCAGAGTTACACGGAGCCGGCGGGCTCGGTCGATCCGTTGTTCACGGGAGGCATGAATGACGACGTGTACGCCGTGTTGTTGCAGCCCGACGGCCGCATTCTGGCGGGCGGCAATTTCACCACGGTGAACGGTCTGGCGCAGAACCGCATGGCCCGGCTGCTGAGCGACGGTACCACGGACTTTGAGTTTCTGAACGGCCTGAGCGGTGCCAATGCGCCCGTGCGCGCCATCATTACGCAACAGTACACCAATGGGACGCGTATCTTGGTGGGTGGTGCCTTCACGCAGTTCAATGGCGTCAACCGAAGCTCCATTACGCGACTCAACTATGACGGCGCTTTGGACAGCACGTTCAATCCCGGCTCAGGTGCGGACGGTGCCGTCTTCGCCCTGGCCGAATCCTACGTTGCCGTCGGTGGCGCACGGCGAATGTATGCCGCAGGCGGTTTTAACACCTACAACGGTGTTACCAGTCCCCGGCTTGTTCGGATTAACGACAACGGCACCGTGGATGGCTCCTTCAACGTGGGCGTGGGGGCGGATGGGGAAGTGTATGCCGTTGCGGTCTATCCTACCAACACGCTCCAGGCCGGCAAGATTCTGATCGGGGGCAACTTCAAGAACTTCAGCGGCGTGCCGCGAGCGGGGATTGCCCGCCTCAATGTGGATGGGTCGCTGGACACAACGTTTAACCCCGGCGTGGGGACGGATGGGGACGTCCGGGCGATCGCTCTCCAGCGCGATGGGCGGGTGGTTATCGGTGGCGACTTCACGCATGTGAACGGGCAGGCACTGAACCGGTTGGCCCGCCTCAATCTCAACGGTTCGCTTGATTCGCAGTTCATTATCGGCTCGGGTCTCAATGGCCTCGTATATGGGATCACGATCGAGGAGGACAACCGAATCGTTGTGGTGGGTGATTTTGTGCGCGCCAACGGCGTGAGTCGCTCGCGGATCACACGTCTGATGCCCGATGGCACGCTGGATCCCAGCATCAACTTCGGCAGTGGGGCCAACGCCTTCATTGCGTCGCTCGCAATTCAGACCGACGGCCGTTATGTTATCGGCGGCGGTTTTACCGAGGTGCAAGGCGAGGAACATAATCGCATCGCGCGGCTTTATGGCCGGTCGCTCTCGGGCGCGGGCCAGCTTGAATTTGATGCCCCGGTCTATGTGGTGGATGAAAACGTGACCAACGCGCTGGTGACCGTGCGGCGCATCGGCGGCACGAGCGGCACAGGTGCCTCTGGCCAGGGGAATGTGACGGCCAGTTTTGTGGCCTATGGTGGGACGGCCGCCGACGGCGTTAACTTCCTCGGGGTCACGAATACGGTCGTGTTCCCCTTCGGCGAGGTGGAACAGGATGTCGTCATCCCGGTGATGCAGGATTTCCAGATCACGCCCGACCTGACCGTGAACTTGGCACTCTCGGCGGTCAGCGGCCCGGCGCAGTTGGGTCCGCAGCCGACCGCGACGCTGAAGTTGGTCAACGTGGACAGTGGCATCAACTTCGCGACCGCTACGCTGTCGCGGAACGAGGACGCCATTGACGGCTTCGCCACGGTAGAAATCGTCCGTTCGGGTAGCAAGCGCGGCGTGTCCGGCGTCTGGTTCAACACCACCACCAACGGGACGGCCGTTGCCGGCGTCAACTACCAACCGATCACCAACTACGTGGAGTTCCTGGCAGGCGAGAGCGTGAAAACAGTCCGGATTCCGGTCTTGCACAACACAGCTGTGGAAGGGGACAAGACCGTGACCATGGAGTTGTTCACCCCGGTCAACGCGCTCTTGTTTAATCCGTTCCAAGCGGTGCTCACCATCAACGAGGTGGATCGCGCGCCGGGCGTGATTGGGTTTGCCACGCCCACCTTTGTGGCCAACGAAGGCGCCGGCAACGCCATTATCACAGTGGTTCGCACTAATGGGCGCACCGGCGTTGTCTCGGTGAACTTCGCCACGATCGCCGGCACCGCCTCGCCAGGCGTGCGCTACCTCTCCACTAACGGCGTGCTGACCTTTGCCGACAATGAAGTTAGCAGGAGCTTCGCGGTCCCCCTGATCGACAACAGCGCTGTGGACGGCGAGCAGATTCTGACAATTGCGCTGTCGAATCCGACCGCCAATGCCACTCTCGCAGATCCGGCGACGGCACCTCTTGCGATCCAGGATAACGACGTCGGCATCAGCTTCTCCAGCCCGGCTTATGTCGTGAGTGAGTCTGATCCCGCCGTTTCGGTCAACGTGGTGCGCATGCACGCCACCAACTTGGTGACGACGGTTCACTTCACGACCGTCAATGGCACTGCCGTTGCCGGCACCAACTACGAAGGCTCGTCCGGAACGCTGACCTTTACCGCGGGCGAAACCGTGAAGTTCATCAGTCTGCCGATCCGGCGCGATCCGCGGGTCACCGGCAACCTGAACTTCTCGGTGCTACTCACCAACGCCTCCGGCGGGGTGCAGTTGGTTGCGCCCAATCCCGCCACCGTCGTGCTGCTCGACACGGATACCGGTTTCAGCCTCACGAACTCGGCCTTTACCGTCACGGAGAACGCCACGAACCTCTGGATCACGGTGCTGCGTTCCAATGCCAACAGCGGCATGGCGATGGTCAATTACGCGACCGAGGATGACACTGCCTTCGGCGGCAGCGACTATATTACCTCCAGTGGCATGCTGATCTTCACCAACGGGGAAGCCCAGAAGACCTTCCCGATCACGATCAAGGACAACACGCTGGTGCAGGAAAACCGCTCCTTCAACCTGCGGCTCTTCAACCCGAGTTCCGGCGCGCAACTGCTCTCCCCAGCGGAAGGTGTTGTTACTATCTTGGACAACGACGCCGGCTTGCGTTTCTCGGCCGCCGCGTACTCGCTGCTCGAAAACAGTTACTCTGCAAGCGTGACCGTGCTGCGCACGAATTTCACCAACAGCACGGTGTCCGTGGGCTTCGCTACGCAGGACGGTACCGCCATCGGCGGACTCGATTACTTCCCCACGAATGGCACGCTCATGTTCACCAACGGAGAAATCAGCAAGAGCTTCACGGTGAGGGTGGTAGACGACAACGTGGTGAAGGGAAACCGGACGATCCTGCTTAAGTTGCTCGATCTTGTGGGCGATGCCTCGGTGGTCACTCCCGGCGCCGCCACGCTGACGGTCTTTGATGACGATGGCAGCTTGATTGTGGCGGCTGGTTCGGCCCTGCTGTCTGAAACGAACGGGAACGACGTTATCGACCCAGGTGAGCCGGTAACCATGCTGTTCGGCCTCCGGAACAGTGCTGGCACCAATGCCGCGAACGTGACGGCGACGCTGATGGCCACAAACGGCATCTCCCCGTCTACCACGGTCCAGAGCTATGGTGTGTTACCCGTGGATGGCCCGTCCATCTCGCGTCCGTTCAGCTTCCGTGCCCTCGGCACGAATGGCCAGAACGTTACGGCCACCCTCCGGATCAACGATGGGTTGACCGATCTGGGAGTGGTGGTCTTCAACTACACCGTTGGCACGACGCGCCGCTCGTTCACGAACAGCGGGCTCATCACCATCAAGGATGCGACCGGCACTCCGGTCGGTGCCGATCCATATCCTTCCACAATCAATGTAAGCGGTGTGGACGGGGTAATCGTGGGCGTGACCGCCACTGTGTCCAACTTGACCCACAACTCTGCCAGTGACGTGGGCATGTTGCTCGTCGGACCTGAAACGAAGAGCGTCGTGCTCATGGCGAACGCGGGCGGGTTGAATCCGGTGGCCGGGGTTACGCTGACGTTTGATGACGCCGCGGCGAACAGCCTGCCGCTGGGGACGACCTTTGGCAGTGGCCGCTACAAGCCTACCGCCCATCCGGCCGTTCCGCCGTTCCCGGTGACCGCCCCGCCGCAACCCTACGGCACTACGCTGTCCACCTTCAGTGGCCGCAATCCGAATAGCGCGTGGTCGCTCTATGTGATCGATGATCTTGCAGTCTTCGGCGGCACCATTTCCAATGGTTGGTCGCTGGCATTTGTCAGCGCCACGCCGGTCGGGACGGCCGCGGATGTCTCCTTGGCTATGCGCGTTACGCCCGAGCCGGTTATCGTCAGCAGCAACCTCACCTACACCTTGACGATCAGCAACCACGGGCCGTCGGCGGCCAGTGCGATTGTTGTCAGCAACGCTGTGCCGTTTAATGCCATGTTTGTTTCTGCCTCATCCGCGGTTGGCTCTGTCATCAGCGGTGCCGAGGGTGTCGTTTGGTCGGTGAATGCGCTGCCCACCAATGGCGTGGCGAGCCTGACCCTGGTTCTGAAATCCATCGCGGCTGGCGGCGTGACAAATGTTGCGAGTGTCTCCAGCAGCACCTTCGATCCCTTCACCGGCAACAACTCCGCCGGCGCAGCGTCCACGGTCATCACCCCGATGGCCGACCTCACCATGGGGTTGGAGGACGCTCCAGATCCGCTCACGGTCGGTGATCTGCTCACTTACACGGCGCGCATCACGAATCTCGGGCCGGCTACAGCCACCAGCGTGGTCTTTACCAATAAGCTTCAGGCGGGGCTGACCTACGTTTCTGCAACGGCTTCGCAAGGAACGGCGGGCCTCTCCGGTGCGAATGTGTGGGCGGCGCTGGGCAACCTCGGCGCAGGCGGTCGCGCCACCGTGACCGTCGTCGTGCGGCCGACGCTTGCGGGTACCATTACGGCCTCGGCTACCACTACTTCCGCAGTGCTGGATCCGTTGAAGGGCAACAACACCGCGTCGGTCAAAACGGTCGTGGAAGGCTTGGGGCAACTCGGTGTCGTGCTAACGCCCACGGGCATTCAGATCTCCGTTCCGAGCATTGACGGTTCGGTGCTGGAAGTCACCCCGTCGCTGACGTCGCCGGTGATATGGACTCCGGTGCTGACGAATCCGCCGCCGGTGGTTAACTTGCCGGTGACGGGCGAGAATCAGTTCTATCGGGTGCGCGTGCCCTATCCGTGATTCGGTTGGTGCGGGAAGATGTATCGAGTGGCGGAGAGCCCAAGAGTTGGGCCTCTGCCGCAATACGGGTGATTGAGTCGAAAGATCTTTGGCTGCGAGCCGCGCCTTGTCCGGGGATCGCCCGGAGCGGTGACTGGCCGGTGCGGTGGTCTATTTGCAGAGTGAGTGTCTTATGAAGAATGTGTTTTGGCGTTCCGTGTCAGGCCCCGCGCGCCGGGGCCGTTCGCTGCTGTTGGCCCTCCTGTTGGCGAGCGGCTTCACCGGGTTGCTCGAGGCTGCGCCGTTTGACCGGGTGATCGGCTTCACCCAACCCGATGGCACGCCTATTCAGCTTCATGGCAAGGGCGATGAGTTCGCCGCCGTGTTTGAGACGCTGGACGGCTATACCGTAGTCTTTGATCCCGCTCAGCGGGCCTATTGTTACGCCCAGCAGGCGGCCGATGGCACCTTGGTTTCCAACGGCACCCAGGTGCATTTGGGCAATCCGGCTGCCTTGGGATTTGCGAAAGGTGTGCGGATGAGCCCGGAGGCCCGCAAGAAGCAGGTCGTCGCGCGTTGGCAGCGGTGGGAGCAAGGGATGCAGATTCAGCGGCGTTGGGAAGCGCAGAAGATGGCCGCCCGGACGTTCTATAGCCAACAGAAAGACGGCCAGTTCTCTCCGCCCACTTTCACGACCGTCGGCCTCAAGGTCGGCTTGACCCTGCTGATTGACTTCTCGGACGATCCAGAGACCATTCCTCAGGCGGACATCATCAGCTATCTCAACGCGGACAACTACACGGGTTACGGCAACAACGGATCGGTCAAGAGTTACTTCTATGACACCTCCGGTGGGCAGTTGACCTACACAAATGTGGTGACCATCTATGTCCGTGCGCCCAATCCGAAAACCACTTACAACGTAGTGAATCAGGACGCCGTTCAGAACGCGAACACGCTGATCAAGGACGCTTTGGATACTCTCAAGAACCTAGCCAACTACACGACGGAGATATTACCCACGTTTGAAGCCCTCACCGTCAATGCCAACAATGAGGTGATCGCGTTCAACGTGTTTTACGCCGGCGATAACGGCGGCGTGTGGGCCGGTGGCCTCTGGCCGCATTCCGCCGCGTTGGCCTACGTGGGCGCCCAGGAGTTATCGGCCGGCGGCAAGAAGGTGTACCGCTACCAGATCACGAACATCGGCAACAGCCTGACGCTTGGTACGTTCTGTCACGAGAACGGTCACATGCTCTGCGGCTATCCCGACATTTACGACTACGACTACGATTCGGTTGGCGGTGCGGGCATGTTCTGCTTGATGAACTCAGGTGGAGACGGTGGTAATCCGGTTCAGATCTGTGCTTATCTCAAGCGCGCATCCGGCTGGGGCACGACTACCGACTTGGATGAAGATTCATCGTTGCAGGGCACCGTGACAGCCACGGCCGGCACGAACTTCAATCACTTCTACCGTTATCAGAAGCCGGGCGTGGCTACCGAGTACTACCTTGTCGAGAATCGCCAGGCAACGGGTCGGGACGCCAACCTGCCCGCCTCCGGCATTGCCATTTGGCACGTGGATGAGTTGGGCGATCGCGACAACCAAAGCACGGCCTACAATACCAGTCACGCCAACTATGAGTGCTCTCTGGTTCAGGCCGACAACCAGTACCACTTCCAGCGTGGGATCAACCAGGGGGATTCCCGTGACCTTTACTACGCTGGTAACCCGGCGGTGGGCTATGCGAATCTGTTTTCCGATGTCACAGCGCCGAGCGCGCGGTGGTGGGATGGCTCCATGTCCGGATTCCAGCTCGCCGATTTTAGTGAGAGCGGCGAGACGATGACCTTCCGGGTGGGCTCCGGCCTGCCCTATGTGAATCTCCACTCCACGGTCGTCTCCGGCGGAAACGGCAACGGAATCATTGACTTCAACGAATGCAATGAGTTGACCGTCGTGCTGACGAATGCGGGGATGGTGGATGTCTCCGGCATCACCATGACGTTGTCCACCGCTACACGCGGGGTAGCGATCATGCAGGCCAAGGGCGAACTGCCCCTCCTTGCCGCCGGCACGATGGGCAGCAACACCCCGCCGTTCCGCGTCAGCACTGGCGAAGATTTCGTCTGCGGCACTCCCATTGACTTCATCTTGGTGATCAAAGCCGATCAGGCGTCGCTTACCAATCAGTTCCGGATTGAAACCGGTGAGATGGGCACGATGACGAGCTTAGACGGGTTTGCGCCCATCGTGATTCCTAGTGGCACCACCAACGGCGCCCTCTCGCCTGTGTTTGTCTCGGGCGTGGATGGCGCGTTGGGGAAGGTGACGGTGTCGCTCCACATCACCCATACCTACGATTCCGATCTGCAACTCGAACTCGTGGCGCCGGATGGGACCGTGTGCCGTTTGGCGTCGAACGTCGGCAGCAACGGACGCAACTTCGGCGTGGCCTGCACGCCGGAATCAAACCGGACCATCTTCGATGATAGCGCCACGAACGCAATCTCGGCCGGTCGAGCGCCCTTTGTCGGCAGCTTCCAGCCCGAACAGGCTTTGGCGACTTTCTCTGGTAAGTACGGCACGAATGTGAACGGCATCTGGTACCTGCGGGTGGTGGATGACCAGGCACTTGACTTCGGAACCCTGCAATGCTGGTCGCTCCATCTCTATCCGGCACTTTGCACGGACGGGGGCGGACAGTGCCCTGGGAATGATCTTGCCGTCCAGGTGTCTGACTTCCCGGATCCGGTTGTGATCGGTAGCAACCTGGTTTACACGATCACGGTCACCAATACCTGGTCCAAGCTGGCCAAAGGCGTGGTGATGAATCAAACCCTGCCCAGCAGCGTGGCCTTTGTCTCCGCCTCCTCGACCCTCGGCTCCGTCAATTCTGGGGGCGGGGTGGTCACGGCCAACTTGGGTAATCTTACCGCCGGCGGCGCCGCCACGATCACGGTGACCGTATTGCCGTTGCTCGCCGGTAACATCGCTTCGACTGCGACCGTGGCCTCTGCCGAACCCGACATCAACTTGGCCGACAATGTCGTCGTCGCCAACACCACTGTCCTGACTCCGTCAGCCGACCTCGCCGTCGCCCTTTCCGCGGCTCCGAATCCAACCACGGTCAACGGTCTGTTGACCTACACGACCGTAGTTCGCAACAACGGCCCGGCCAGCGCCAGCGGGGTGGTCGTCAGCAACTACTTGGCGTCCTCGATGGTGATCATGGGGGCGGGCGCGTCCAAGGGCAGTGCCATTACCAGTGGGAACACGGTGTTGGGATTGATCGGTGCCCTGACCAATGGCGAGACGGCCACCATTACCATCAGTGCGGTGCCCACGGTTGCGGGGAGCCTCAACGCCTCGGCCCGCGTCTTCGGCGGACAGGAGGATCCGGTGCTCGGTAATAACGTCGTGACCATCACGACCGTTGTGGGGCAGGCGGCCGATCTCGGCATCACCTTGGTGGATCAACCTGATCCCGTGGTGGTTTCCAGCAACTTTACCTACTTCGTCACGGTGACCAACCGCGGCCCGAATACCGCCACCAACGTAACCGTCAGTCAATCCCTGCCGCGTGCTAGTTACGGCTACCGGGTCGTCAACCTCACCACCTCACAAGGGAGTCGCACCATCCAGAACGACAACGTGATTTGGGAGATCGGCAGTCTCGCCGTCGGGGCCAATGCCCGCATGACCGTCGTCGGTAACTCCACCAATTTCGGCACGCTGACCTCCATTGCCACGGTCAGTGCGGCGCAAGCGGATTTGTCCACGGCCGACAACAGCGCCTCGGCCGCCACAGTGGTCGCCGCACCTTTCATCAATGTGGTGACGGCCGGAGCCACCCTCACCGCCGAATCCATCACGCCCGCCAACGGCGCCGTGGATATCGGGGAGACCGTTACCGTGCAATTGCGGTTGCAGAATATCGGCAACGTCAACAACACCAACTTGGTCACGACGCTGCAGGCCAGCGGTGGCGTGACGCCCATCACGCCCAGTCAAAGCTATGGCGTGTTGCCACCAGGCGGTCTGCCGGAAAGCCGCGCGTTTAGTTTCATGGCGAATGGCACGTCAGGCGGCAAAGTGACCGCGACGTTGAGACTGCAGGACGGCCCGAACGATCTCCCCAGCGTGGGATTCACCTTTGAACTGCCCGACGTCCACACCTTCGCCAACGCGACGCCGATCGATCTTGCACATGAAGGCGCGGCAGATCCCTATCCTTCGGCCATTATCGTCTCCGGATTGACCGGCTTGGTCAACACGGTGACGGTCACCCTTTCGAACGCGAACCACACGTACCCCGATGACTTGGACGTGCTGCTCGTTGGACCGGGTGGTCGGAAGGTCTTGCTGATGTCCGATGCTGGTGGCAACGGCGCGTTGTTGGGAACGACGTTCACCTTTGATGCCGCGGCGACACCGCTGCCGGATGACGCGGGTATCGTCTCGGCTCGTTACGCCCCGGCTGATTACGAACCCGGCGATGCTTTTGCCAGCCCGGCCCCTGCGGGTCCGTACGACACCGCCTTGGGTGTCTTTGGGGGCATGGATCCTAACGGCGAATGGCTGCTCTATGTCATGGATGACGCGGGTGGCGATGTCGGCAATATTGCCGGCGGTTGGCTGTTGACGCTCACCACGGTCCAACCGGTGAATCAAGTCGCGGATCTCGAATTGGCCGGCACGGCGGCGCCGTTGTCCGGTCAGGTTGGCGCGAACTTGGTTTACACCTTCACGATCACCAATGCGGGCCCGGATAGCGCCGCCGGGGTCGCGTTCACCAACGTGGTGCCGACCGGAGCTGAGTTGGTTTCGGCGGAGGCCTCGCAGGGCTCAGCTACTGCCAGCGGGAATCTGGTCATTGGGAGTCTGGGTGCCCTCGCCGTTGGCGAAATCGCGAGCGTTACGGTCGTGGTCGCGCCTGCGTCCCAGGGCCTGCTGACCAACACGGCGACTATCGCCAGCAGTGAAACCGATCTGAATCTCAACAACAACGTGGCCTCCGTCGGCACGGCCGTGGGCCTGCCCGTGGCCGATGTCGGTCTCCTGAAACTCGCCTCGCCGGTCGCGGTGACGATTGGCAGCAATGTCACGTTCGTGTTGGCCTTCACCAACCACGGACCGGAGACAGCTCTGCACGCGGTGGTGCGTGATGCCTTGCCGGCGGGCCTCCATTTGGTCAACGCCACCACGGACGTTGGCTCCGTGGCGAGTTCCAACGGGACCGTCATTGCTCATTTGAACGACCTCGCTGCCGGCGGGGTTGCCAACGTCACGGTGACCGCCATGGCCATGACGCTTGGCGCGTGGACGAATGTCGCCGTCGCTACGACGGGTTCCAGTGACCCCGGCACGGCAAACAACACCGCCACGGTGGTATTCAACATCGTTCCCCCCGCTCCGACGATCGTGCCGGTTGCCGCCGCGTTGCTCCAGGAAGGGAATGTCCCGGCCAACGGGGCCGTGGATCCTGGGGAGACGGTGACGGTTTCGCTGGCCCTCCAGAACACGGGGGCCGCGGACACGGCGAACTTGGTGGCCACGCTCCAAGCCTCAGGCGGCGTTACGCCGACGAGCGATGCGCAGTCCTACGGTGCGTTGCTGCACGGTGGCGCCGCGGTGTCGCGGCCAT
Organism: uncultured Verrucomicrobiota bacterium; assembly: GCA_964634255.1. GTDB lineage: Bacteria > Verrucomicrobiota > Verrucomicrobiia > Limisphaerales > MWDV01 > MWDV01. Next base: position 28,993 of record CAZWJC010000046.1, read on the forward strand.
TCAGCTTTACTGCCTCAGGGAGCAGCGGTGGTGTGATCGTGGCCACGTTGGAACTCAAGGACGGCAGCCAGACATTGGCCCCGGTGACCTTCTCTTTCCAACTCCCCACGGTGGCTACCTTCTCAAGTCCCACCGCCATGACGATCCCGAATCAGGGGCCCGCAGTGCCGTATCCCGCCACGATCCAAGTCGCTGGTGTCAGTGGCTCGGTGAGCAAGCTCTCCGTAACGCTCCAGGGCTTCACGCACGGTTTTCCCGATGACGTGGATGTCTTGCTGGTGGGCCCGGCGGGGCAGAAGCTCGTGTTGATGTCGGATGCGGGCGCCGGCTACGGTGTCACGAATCTCACCTTGACCTTCGATGATGCCGCCACCGCGACGCTCCCGGATTCCGCGCGGCTCAGCAGCGCCAGCTACCGCCCCGCCAACTATGAAGGGACCGATGTCTTCCCGTCACCCGCGCCTGCCGGCACTTCGGGCAACAATCTGGCGGTCTTTAATGGCACGGATCCCAATGGCAAGTGGTCGCTTTACGTGACAGACGATGCCAACGGCGACGGCGGCGCCATCGTGAACGGCTGGAGTCTTAGCGTCACGGCAGTCACACCTGTGAATCCGCTGGCGGACATCGCAGTGACTCTTGCCGCTGCCCCGGACCTGCTATACGAGGGCGACGTGGTGACTTACACCCTCACCATTCCGAACTACGGCCCGGCTAAGGCGACGGCGGTGGTTCTGACCAATGCGCTTCCTTACGGCCTGCAGTTCGTTTCTGGTTCAGCTTCGCAAGGCAGCCTGACCGCGGAGAGCAACATCGTCACCTGTGTCGTGGGCGACCTGATGCCGGGGAACACGACCTCGGTCGAAATTCGTGCGAAGGCGCTGTTTAGTGGCACGTTCCTGAACGCGGCCAGCGTGGTGCTTTCTGAAACCGATCCGAACCTTGCCAACAACCAGGCGCAGAAGATCACCGTGGTGCAGTACACCGCCCCGGCGCGGTTCGTCGAACCAATGATCGTCAGCGATCACTTCCAGACGATTCTGCAAGGCATGCCTGGGTTCGAGTACGTCATTCAAACCTCTGCGGACTTTACCGCTTGGCAGTCGGTGGTTACGAACGCGGCCTCGCCCGACGGTTCTGCCAAGTTCGTGGACCCCGCGGCCGCGAGCCAGTCGCCGCAGAAATACTACCGCGCGGTCCGCCTTGTGCCGTGATTCGGGCCCGCTGATCTAGTCACGACGAACCGCGGCGTGTCCGCGGTTCGTTGCTTTTGCACCCTGAACGCGCGGGGTTGCCCGTCTGGTGTATCGTGTGGCCGTCGTTGCCAGACGCCGCAAGGGAAAGCGAGAATTGCGAAGCGGTGACGGAAGGACTCAAGCGGGCAGGTTTAAAGCGATTTTCGGATGAAACTGTTCGGACTCACCGGGGGCGTAGGGATGGGCAAATCCGCTGTCGAGCGGTTGCTCCGCGAGCGCGGCGTGCCGGTGGTGGACACCGACGTCCTCGCGCGGCAGGTCGTCGAGCCCGGCCAGCCCGCGCTGGAGGAGATCCAGCGCGCCTTTGGCCCGGAGGTCATTGACACCGATGGCTCGTTGCTTCGCGTGGAGCTCGCGCGCCGTGTCTTTGCCGATCCGGCGGCGCGGCAGCAGATCGAGGCCATCACGCACCCGCGTATCCGCGAACTGTGGCAGACGCAGGTGCAGGACTGGCGTGCGGAGGGTCGCCGCTTTGGAGTCGTCGCCATCCCGTTGTTGTTTGAAACGGGCGCGGAGCGGGAGTTCGATGCCGTGATCTGTGTCGCCTGCTTGCCGCCCACCCAGCAGCAGCGTCTGATGGAGCGCGGTTGGTCCCCGGAGCAAGTCCGGCAGCGCAACGCCGCCCAGTGGCCGATCGAGCGGAAAATGGCCTTAGCCGATTCTGTCATTTGGAGCGAGGGCCGCCTCGACAACCTCACTCCGCAATTGGATCGCGTGCTCCGCTGAGCCCACACCCCACCTTCACCCAACCTCCGCCCCACCCGCACCTGCTTTCTCCAGCATCGCCACAAACCACGCCGGCGGCCGGATGGGCTTGCCCGCCGCATCGGTGAAGGCATGCACGGTGTAACCCGTCACCACCGGCGCCCCGGATTCCGCTTGGGTAATGCGCACGTCGAACCGCAACCGCGCACGTCCGGAGAAGGTGACGCGGGATTCGATTCGCAGCAGGTCGTCGTAGCGTGCGCCGCCTTTGAATTCGAGATGCGCCTCCACCAGCGGCAGAAAGACGCCCTTTGCTTCCAGCGCAGTGTAGGACATCCCCAGCCGGTTGCGCATGAGTTCCGTACGCCCGCACTCGAACCACTCCAGCGCCCGGGAGTTGTAGAAAGTCCCCATCTGGTCCGTCTCGCTGTAACGGACCCGCAATTGCAGCACATCCACCAGTTCGTTCATGCAAGCACAGACTTCTCTTGGACGCGTCGTCCGGGTGCGGGAAGGTAGAAGAAAGCGCGCCCCGGTGACAAGGCTGCACGTCGTTTCGAAGACGAGGCTGTGGCTGAGGCAGCCGCGCTGGACGCGGAAGTGATCGCCACTTTCGGCCGCACCGCACAGCTCTAGCACGCCGTGTTGTTGTGGCGCACGTCGCGTGTGCAACTCGGGACTTGCAAATGGCCGTCGCTCTGCTCAGATGAACTCGGAAGTCAAACGCGGCGTGTGGGGGCGGCCGGTTGCTGTTACGGATTTTTCTCTGATCGTACTTCGTCCGGAACTGCGGTCGTAACGGT
>CAZWJC010000047.1:0-31525 GCA_964634255.1 uncultured Verrucomicrobiota bacterium
CCGACTACTGCGATCAGAATCACCTCTCCACCGATGAACGCCTCAACCTGTTCATCCAGGTTTGCCACGCGATCCAGCACGCGCACCAGAAAGGCATCATCCATCGCGACATCAAGCCGTCGAACATTCTGGTCACGCTCAATGACGGCGTGCCCGTACCCAAGGTAATTGATTTCGGCATCGCCAAGGCCACCGAGCAGCGCCTGACGGACAAGACCCTGTTCACCGCCTTCGAGCAATTCATCGGCACGCCGGCTTACACCAGCCCGGAGCAAGCGGCGATGACGAGCCTGGACATTGACACGCGCAGCGACATCTACGCACTGGGCGTACTGCTCTATGAACTGCTGACGGGCCGCACGCCGTTTCAGCAAAAGGACCTGATCGCCGCCGGGATGGACGGCATGCGCCGCATTCTTCGTGAGCAGGAACCGGTACGACCTTCCACCTGCCTGAGCACGTTGCAGGATGCCGAGCGAACCAACGTGGCCCAGCGGCGCCACGCCGATCCGCCCCAACTCATTCATCTCATTCGCGGGGATTTGGACTGGATCGTGATGCGGTGTCTGGAGAAGGACCGGACACGGCGGTATGAGACGGCGAACAGCCTGGCGGAGGATCTCGCGCGGCATTTGAACAACGAACCCGTTATCGCCCGCCCCCCAAGCCGGCGCTACCGGTTTCAAAAGCTGGTGCAACGGAACAAGGCGACGTTTGCGGCTGGAGCTTTGGTGGCTGTGGCGTTGGTCCTGGGCTTGGGGTTTGCGCTGTGGACGCTGGGCAAGGAACGGGCCGCGCGTCAACAAACGGCGCAGGCGGAGCAGAAGGCGCAGGCAGAAGCGGGCAAGAGTCAACAGGTGGCGCAATTTCTCAAGGAGATGTTGCAGGGGGTGGGACCCTCGGTGGCGCTGGGCCGGGACACGACGATGCTGCGGGAGATTCTGGACAAGACGGCGGCACGCGTGGGCGCGGATCTGAAAGGCCAGCCAGAAGTGGAGGCCGAGTTGAGAACGACGCTAGGGAAAGTGTATCTAGCCTTGGGCCAGTATGACCAAGCCGAGGCCATGTTTCGAACCGCGTTGGCACTTCGGCGCACGCTTTGGGGAAACCTGAACACGAACGTGGCCGACTCGTTAGACGGCCTGGGTTACTTTCTGATCGATTGCCGGCTCAATGTCGAGGAGAGCGAACCGTTGCTGAAAGAAGCCATGATGATACGTACCAATCTGTTCGGTCCGGAACACGTGCAGGTGGCAGCTTCGCTGGACTCTTTGGCGTTGCTACGGCTGGTGCAAGGGAGAACGGGCGAAGGAGAAACGCTTTGTCGCCGGTCGCTGGAAATGCGAAAGCGACTGCTGGGCAACGAGCATCTGGACGTGGCTCACTCCATGATCCTCTTGGGTGGGGCGTTTTTGGATCAGGGCAAACCAGCGCAAGCCGAGGCCATGGTCCGTGAGGCTATGACCCTCCAGAGACGCATCTTTTCGGACGAGCGCGCAGTGCCGGGATTGAGCTACGCTTACCGAGTGTTGGGCTTGGCGTTACGCGCCCAAGGCAAGCTCGACGAAGCGGAGACCGTCCTACAACATGCGGTGACAATAGGTCGGGAGGTGCGCGGCAGTAACCATCCAAAGTATGCGCTTGAATTGAATGCACTGGCGAGGACGTTGGCGGCCAGAGGTAAACTGGATGAGGCCGAAAGGTGCGCTCGCGAAGCACTGGCGGTCCACCGAAAGACGGTTGGGGATGATCACCCGGCTACCATCATCAGCTTAGGAATCCTTGGAGACACTCTGCGTCTCGCCGGCCGGCTCGGTGAAACCGAACCCGTCTATCGCGAGATCCTGGTATTTGGGGACAATCAGGGACATACCAACGCGGACGGCGTACGGACTTCATTGGAGGCGGTTCTCCGCCAACAGGGCAAGCTGGCTCAGATCGAGGATCTGGCGCGCGAAGCCGTCGTGGTGACTAGGAAGACCGGGTCTGCTGAACGCCTCGTTAACGCACTGCTTCACCTCGGTGAAATCCTGTCTCAACACAATAAAGCAGCCGAGGCCGAGGTCTCGTTGCGCGAAGCGCTCACCGTCACGCAGGGTTGGCCTCCTTCCCGGATTACCGTCCGCGCCTCGCTCCTGCTGGTTCAAATCCTCCTCCAACAAGGTCGAGAAACTGATGTAGAGACCATGCTGGACCGAGTTCTGGAGCGCATCCAAAGCAGTCCGGATGCAGCCAACCTGGCAGACGAGTTTTCCCACCAAGCGTTGAGATTGGGCACGCTCCAGGCCTGGTTCGGAAAAGACGCCGAATACACCTCCCTTTGCCGAAGGTTGATCCCATGGGCCAAGAGCCAGGATCATGCCGAGGCCGCCGAACGCACGGCCAAACTTGCTAATCTGCGGCCGCTGGATGACGCCCAAATGCTGGAATCCACTCTGGCACTCGCCCGGCGCGCGGTTGAGCTCGGGCAACCGAGTTCCTCGTTGCCATGGTATTACGTAGCCTTGGGCATGGCCGAGTACCGCAACGGCCATTACTCCGAGGCCGTTCATTGGTGTGAAGTGGCGGAGCAGGGAAATACAAAAGCCGAGATTCTGGAGGTCCGAACGGGCATAGCGATGATTTACCGCGCGATGAGCCTCGCCCGACTAGGCCAACGGGCCGCCGCTCGCCAGCTCTTCAACGAAACCGAGGCGAAGATAAAACCGCAGCCCAAAGCCGGGCAGTGGCCCCTGACTGAAGGTGTGGAACATGACGACCTCATCCTCTGGCTGGCTTGCCAGGAAGCCCGGGCATTGCTGAACGCATCGTCTCAGTAACACCAGTCCCATTCTTCAGAATCCATGTCACAAACCACCTCAGAACATCGCCCTGATAGAGGATAAGCCATGAGCCAATTCAAGTTCTCCTGTCCCCACTGCCAGCAACACCTCCAGTACGAGGAACAAGCCGCCGGCCGCGAAATCCAGTGTCCCTCTTGCCATCACTTGATACGCATTCCGCCCGTGCCCGGTCAGACCGCGCAATACGATGCGCAATCCGGGCTCACGTGGAACACCTTTGTGCCGCTGGGTCGCAAAGCCACAGGGCCCAACGGCGGAAGTGGACGAGGCGCGGCGGGAGTCTAGGCAGCCACTGCAATGGGAAATGCACCGGCGTGGACTGCTGTGGTTTACGCTCGGTCGAGTTGATTTGCCCAGTCGCCGCGATAAAAGGAGACCCTCGGCTGTGGCATTTCTGGCGGCCACCGCCTAGCGGTTGGAAGGAGGGACGTCTTTCGATGGAGGAATCTTGAAGCAAACCGCCCGGAAACGTCGCCACTACTCCATGAAGGCGGCGCGCGGATCGAACTTGGTGTTTTGTGGCCGTAATGGATGAAACCGCCGTGGATGCAATCGGCCCGGCCAAACGAAGCTGTCGCACCGCCACCGATCGCGCAAGTAACCGAAACCAGAAGAAGACTATGACAGCGAGAAGCACTTCTATGAAGCTGACGGTCGGAGCAGTAGTCCTGGCCGCCTTCAACCTCTCGGCCGCGACACATTACGTCTCGCTCCAGAGCACCAATCCGACGCCGCCCTACACGGACTGGACGACGGCCGCCACGAACATCCAAGATGCGGTGGACGCCGCTGCGCCGGGTGACGAGATAGTCGTCACCAACGGCGTGTATCAGACCGGCGGGCGGGCCGTGTATGGAATGAGCAATCGGGTGGCGGTCACCAAGCGAGTAGCCGTGCGGAGCGTGAACGGGCCAGCCATGACCCACATCATGGGTTCTAAGCCGATCGGCGCCACGGCGGTGCGCTGCGTGTATTTGACCAACGAGGCCGTCCTAGCCGGCTTCACCCTGACCAATGGCGCGACGCAGTTCACCGAAGACTTGGACGAGAGAAGAATCTCTGGCGGCGGAGTGTGGTGCGAGGGGTTGAGCGCGCTGGTTTCCAATTGCGTGTTGACGGGCAATGCAGCCTCCTACAGCGGCGGCGGCGCCTTCTGCGGCACGTTGACCGACTGCGTGGTCTCAGGCAATTCGGGTGGTTACTATGGTGGCGGAGCCTACTGCGACACGCTGAATGCCTGCACGCTTACGGGCAATTCAGCACGCGAAGGCGGTGGAGCCTATGGTTGCACGCTCCGCAACTGCACGTTGACCGGTAACTCAGGCAGCGGAGTCACATACAGCGCGCTCTACAACTGCATTGTCTACGGCAATCCATCGTTGTCCCAACAGATCAATTACGATTCGACCTCCACGCTGACCTATTGCTGCGTGATCCCACTTCCAACCGATGGAATCGGCAACCTCGCTTTGGACCCGCAATTGGCCAGCTCGAGCCACTTGAGCGCCAATTCGCCCTGTCGAGGAGCCGGAAGCGCCGCTTACGCCAACGGCACCGACATCGACGGCGAGCCGTGGAGCCTTCCGCCCTCCATCGGCTGCGATGAGTATTGCTCCGGAGCGGTCACTGGGTCCTTAACGGCTGGCATTGGGGGCGATCGCGACTACATCGCTCCCGGGTATGCCCTGAACCTGACGGCACAGATTGAGGGGCGAACCACTCAGAGCCTCTGGGACTTTGGCGACGGCACGACCGCCACCAACCAACCCATCACTTCCCATGTTTGGGCGACACCCGGCGATTACCGGGTCGCTTTGTGGGCGTTTAACGAGACCCATCCGGAAGGAGTCTGCGGGACGCTCACCATCCATGTGGGGCAAAGCGTGCATTTCGTGGACGCGGCCAACGTGAACCCCGTTTGGCCCTTTACGTCGTGGGCCAGCGCCGCCACGAACATCCAGAACGCAGTGGATGCGGCGGGCCCTGGATCGGTGGTGTGGGTGACGAACGGCGTTTATGCTGGCGGCGGCCGGCCCGTGACAGAATGGGAGCCCAACCGCGTGCTGGTGGACAAACCGTTGACGTTGCGCAGCGTCAACGGTCCGCCCTCCACGATTATCGATGGCGGCGGGGAGATGAGATGCGTTTACCTGGGCAATGGAGCAGTCCTGTCTGGATTCACTTTGACCAATGGCGCAGGCGCGGCATGGGGTGGTGGAGTGTGTTGTGAAACGACGGCGGTGGTCTCCAACTGTCTCATAGTGGGCAATTCCGCGGTCGGGAATTGGGTGAGCGATTCCTTGGGCGGCGGGGCGTATGGTGGCACGCTCTATCGTTGCACGCTGAGCGGGAACAGGGCCCCTTCTGCGCCTAGCTGCGGCTCTATCGGCCACGGCGGTGGGGCCTGCGCGAGCACCCTCTATGACTGCATGCTGACCGAGAACACCTCTCCGAACGGCGGCGGGGTGGATTCCTGCCGGTTGAAAAACTGCGTGCTGAGAGGCAATTCAGCAGAACACGGTGGCGGGGCCTGCGATAGCACTCTGAACAACTGCACGCTCACGGGCAATTCAGCAACCTATGGCGGTGGGGCCGAGGGCGGTACGCTGAACAACTGCATCGTCTACTTCAACACTGCTCCGACCGGAGCGAATTACGAACGCTCCGACAACCCGAATTACAGCACCCTCAACTACTGTTGCACCACACCGCTGCCGACCAACGGCCTGGGCAATATCACCAAGCCACCCTCCTTCGTGAACACCAACGGCTGGAGCAACCTCCGCCTCCAAACCAACTCGCCCTGCATCAATGCCGGGAACAACTCATATCTTACTAATTCATACTTCACTAACTGTTTCGATCCAGACGGCAACCCCCGCATTGCCGGTGCTACCGCGGACATCGGCGCCTACGAGTTCCAGGGCGTCGGCTTGAGCGGTTTCCCGGCCTGGCTCTGGCAGTACGGCCTGAGCATTGACGGCGCGGCCGACGCCGCCGACTCGGACCATGACGGCCTGAGCAACCGGCAGGAGTGGCTGTGTGCCACCTGCCCCACGAACGCACAGTCCGTGTTGAGTTTGCTCCCGCCCACCCTGATGGAGACCAACCTGGTGGTGACCTGGTCAAGTGTCGCCGGAATGGACTACTACCTGGAACGGAGCACCAATCCGGCCTCTCCGTTCAGTCTCCTGGCCACAAACCTGGCCGGGCAAGAAGGCTTCACCAGCTACGAAGATACCAAGAGCACGGGCTCTGGCCCGTTCTTCTACCGCGTGGGCGTTAGTCACCACGAATGATTCCTGGCGGAATCTTGAAGCAAACCGTCCAGAAACGTCGCCATTACTACATGAAGACGGTGCGCGGATTGAACTTGGGGCTTTGAGTCCGCACTGGACGAAACCGCCGTGGGGGCGATCGACCCGGTCAAACAAAGCCGCCGCGCCGCCACCGATCGCGCAAGTAACCGAAACCAGAAGAAGACTATGACAGCGAGAAGCACTTCAATGAAGCTGACGGTCGGAGCACTAGTCCTGGCCGCCTTCAACCTCTCGGCCGCGACCCACTACGTCTCGCTCCAGAGCACCAATCCGACGCCGCCCTACACGAACTGGGCGACGGCCGCCACGAACATCCAGGATGCGGTGGACGCGGCGGGCGCCGGCTCGGTGGTGTGGGTGACCAACGGCGTCTATGCCAGCGGCGCCCGCGCCGTGACACCTGACACTGAGCCCAGTCGCGTGCGGGTGGAAAGGCCACTAACCTTGCGCAGCGTCAACGGTCCGCCCTCCACGATCATCAATGGCGGCGGGGAGATGAGATGCGTTTACCTGACTAATGGAGCGGTCCTGATGGGATTCACTTTGACCAACGGAGTATCCGGAGGTGGGGGCGGAGTGGAATGCGATACCACCGCGGTAGTCTCCAACTGCCTGATCGTGGGCAATTCTGCCGCCGGGTCCGGCGGCGGGGCCTACGGTGGCACGCTCAACAACTGCACCCTCACAGGCAACTCGGCAAGCTACGGCGGCGGGGCCCACAATGGCACACTCAATAACTGCACTCTCACGGACAATTCGGCAAGTTACGGCGGCGGGACCGACGGTGGCACGCTCAACAACGGCATCCTCACGGGCAACTCGGCAAGCTGCTACGGCGGCGGGGCCCACGGTAGCGCGCTCACCAACTGCACCCTCACCGGCAACTCGGCAAATTTCGGCGGCGGCGGGGTCTACGGTGGCACGCTCAACAACTGCACCCTCACGGACAACTCGGCAAGTTCCGGCGGCGGGGCCTTGCATTGCAGGCTGAACAACTGCATCAGCTACTACAACCACGCCCGCGTCGACGCTGCCAACTACTCGGGCGGCACCCTCAACTACTGCTGCACGCTCCCACTCCCCACCAATGGCACCGGCAATATCACTTTGGACCCGCAATTGGCCAGCCTGAGCCACCTGAGCGCCAGCTCGCCCTGTCGCGGAGCCGGGAGCGCCGCTTACGCCACCGGCACGGACATCGACGGCGAGCCGTGGGCCAATCCGCCCTCCATCGGCTGCGATGAGGTCCAGCCCGGCGCCGTCACGGGGCCGTTAACCGTGGCCCTTCGGCCGAATTACACCCACCTCGCTCCGGGGTATGCCATGAACCTGACCGCGCAGATTGAAGGGCGAATCACCCGGAGCCTTTGGGATCTCGGCGACGGTACGACCGCCACCAACCAACCCATCACTTCCCATGCCTGGGCGACGCCCGGCGATTACCAGGTCGCTTTGTGGGCGTTTAACGAGACCCACCCGGAAGGGGTTTGTGGGACGCTCACCGTGCATGTGGGGCAAAGCGTGCATTTCGTGGACGCTGCGAATGCCAACCCGGTTTGGCCCTTTATGTCGTGGGCCAGCGCCGCCACGAACATACAGGACGCGGTGGACGCGGCGGGCCCCGGCTCGGTCGTGTGGGTGACCAACGGCGTCTATGCCAGCGGCGCGGTAACCATAAACGCTGATTACAATTGGGTGTACAATCGAGTGCTGGTGGATCGGTCGTTGACGTTGCGCAGTGTCAACGGTCCACAGTTCACGATCATCGATGGCGGCGGTGCGCTGCGGTGCGTTTATCTGGCTAATGGCTCGGTCCTGTCTGGGTTCACTTTGACCAATGGAGTAGCTGAAGGTGGGGGCGGAGTGTGGTGCGATGCCACCGCGGTAGTCTCCAACTGCCTGATCGTGGGCAATTCTGCCGTCAGGTTCGGCGGCGGAGCTGCCGGTGGCACGCTCTATGACTGCACGCTGACCGGCAACTCTGCGTACCTTGATTGGCTGTGGCCACGCGGCGCCAGCCACGGCGGCGGGGCCTCTGATTCGACGCTCTACCACTGCGTACTAAGCGACAACGGAGCTAACTTTGGCGGCGGAGCGGACGGGTGTTCGCTCTACAACTGCGTGCTGACGGATAACCTGGCCCAATATGGCGGCGGCGGGGCCTCGGATTGCACATTAAATGGTTGTACCCTCGTCGGTAACTCGGTAGATAGCAGCGTGTGGGATTGGGGCGGGGGCGGCGGCGCATATGCCAGCACCCTGAATAATTGCATCGTTTACTTCAACACCTGCACCAACGGGCACGGGGAGAACTACGAACCCTCCACCAACCTCACCCTTAATTACTGTTGCACCACGCCGCTACCCACGAACGGCGTCGGCAACCTCGCCGCCGATCCGCGCTTTGTAAACGCGGCCGCGGGGGACTACCGCCTGCGACCGGACTCACCCTGCATTGACGCCGGCACAAACCTCGCAGGGATCCTCACCACCGACGTGCTGGGCTTGCCGCGCCCGCTCGATGGCAACAACGACGGCGTGGCCCAATTCGACCTCGGCGCTTACGAGTGCAATCCCTATCGGTTCGCCCCCTCGTTACACGCCACCGCCGAAGGGTTCGTGTTTACGGTCCGCGGTGAGCCCGGCCAATCCGTCCGCATTGAACGCAGTCGTGACCTGATTCACTGGGAGTTCGCCGGCGAAGTGCCCATCCCGGCCAGCGGCCAAACGCTCATTGATCCCGCCGCCACCGCCGAACCGCGCCTTTTCTACCGGGCCATGCGTGTGCCATGATAGGGACCAGCGCATGATGTTCCATCGGGTGCGTGTGTGGTGTGGCGCGTATGGAGCCGGAAGGTCAAATCACATAACCACTGTGGATGCGAGACCCATCCGGCTACGCACCACCTCCGCTGCGCCCAATCCCTTCAACAACCGAAAACAAATGACACGATTATGAAAACAAGACTCCTTGCACGTGGCTCCATGACGCACGCTCGAGGTGGGCAGCTGGTTCTCCCACCGGTTAAACACCGGCTCAGGACCTGGCTCTTCGCGATTCTGCTTTCGTCTGCGGCCTGCTGGCAGTGTGTCGGCGCACCGTTCGCAAAGGAGCTCCGCTACACCCAACCGGATGGCTCGACAATTCGCCTCTGGGGACAGGGGGATGAGTTCAGTGCTGTCTTTGAGACGCTGGAGGGCTACACGGTCGTCTTTGTCCCGGAGATGCGGGCCTACTGTTATGCGCGGGTTTCGGCAGATGGAACGGCCTTGGAATCCACCGGGGACCAAGTGGGGCGGGCGGATCCGGTCGTGCTCGATTTGCGGCGACATGAGCGAGTCGATCCTTCGGCGGCCCGGGCCACTGCCCGCGCGCAATATGAGGAATGGGACCAGATCGTGGGGCTCAGCAAGCGCTGGTCTGAGCTGAAGGCCCGCAATCTCGCCAGCGGCCCCTCGCTCAAATCGCCGCCTTCCTTCACCACGACCGGGGTCAAGTGCGGCTTAACTGTGCTGATTGATTTCGAGGATGAGCCCGGCACCATCTCGCGCGAAGAGATTAGCCAGTTCCTCAACGGCGACAATTATACCGGGTTCGGCAACAACGGATCCGTAAAGCAGTACTTTGCGGATAATTCCAACGGCCGCCTGACCTTTACCAATAACGTGACGCCCTACATCACGATCCCCAACTCCCTTCATCCGCGCAGTTATTACAACAACCTGGCCAAGAACTGCTTTCAGCAAGGCAACTACCTGGTGCGGGACGCCCTCAATGTGATGAAGGGCTTGCCCAATTTCACGAACGATTTCCTCCCGTTGTTCGAGGCGCTGACGGTTGACAACCAGAACAAGGTCGTCTCCGCGAACTTCTTCGTCGCCGGCGCCTGGAGCGGCGTGTGGGGTCAAGGCATTTGGCCCCATACGAGCACGCTATCGAGTTATGTCGGCCAGCAGGTGCTCTGGCCCGGCGGAAAGATCGTCAATTCCTATCAACTCTCAACGCTCGGGGGAGGGTTGGAGCTGACGCCGTTCTGTCACGAGAACGGGCATTTGCTCTGCGGCTTTCCCGACCTCTACGACTACGGCTACGATCTCTGGTCCGGAGCTGGGTGCCTTTGCCTGATGTCAGTTCCCCTTTCCACCACTAGCCCTTGCCAGTTCTGCGCGTACCTGAAGATTGCGGCAGGGTGGTCCTCAGTCGTGGACCTTACTGCCGGGACCGACTTTTCCGCCTCCCTCTCGGCGAGCGGTCCCGAGTTCAATCGCTTTTTCCGCCTCCGAAAACCCGGGGTGTCGACCGAGTATTTTTTGCTCGAGAACCGTCAGAAGACCGGCTGGGACGCCAGGATCTCCGGCAGCGGGATCGCGGTTTGGCATATCGATGAGCTTGGCAACCGGGACAACCAGAGCCTTGCCACCAACTCCAGTCACGCCAATTGCGAGGTGAAACTCGAGCAGGCGGACAACCGTTGGGACCTGGAGTCTATCGCCAGGCTGGACGACCCCGAGGACCTGTATTTTGCCGATAACCCGGCGCCGGGTTACTCCAATGCCTTTTCCGACCTGACCTCCCCTTCGGCTCACTGGTGGAGCGGCGCCCGATCGGGGTTGGCGCTGGCCGACTTCAGCACCAATGGTCAGACGATGAGTTTCCTGGTCACAGTCGACCCGGTCACAGTGCTGTTCGATCCTGTGGACCTGACCGTATTCGAAACCCAGCCGGCCTCCTTTGGTTTCGCGTTGGGCACGATCACTAATTCGAACATCCAGTGGTACAAGGCGGATGTGCCGCTGACGGTCTCCTCGCGCCTGAGCGGCGTGAACAGCAACCGGCTCACGATCGCTGCCGCCACGCTCGATGATGCAGGAGACTACCGGGCCGTGATTAACTATGATACCGGAACGGCCACCACCCGAGTTGCCCATCTGACCGTGAAGACGGGGGCTCCGGTACTTTCTGCCAGCTACAACAGCCAGGGCACGACCGTTCTCTTTCCGGACGGAGTGGACCTCGCTTCCCGGGGGACGGGGATTGCCGGCGCCAGCGATTCGTGCCGGTTCGCCTATCAGCAGCTCTCGGGAGACTTTGACGCGAGGGTGCGCCTGCTCAGGGTTAACATGAAAACCACGCAGACCAGGGCTGGTTTGATGGTGCGCAAGCTGTCGGTCGTCAATAGCCCCTACCTGGCGCTGTGGAGCGGACTGACCGCGGACGGATTGCCCTGCAGCCTATTGGTCCGCACCAACCAGGGAAGTTACGCCCGGGAACTGCTCGGCTTCCTGGCTCCCGGCGATCCCAACGATTGGTCCGCGCCCTACGCTTGCTGGCAACGGATCCGGCGGGAAGGAAACCGGTTCACTTGTTATCTCAGCAAAGATGGTACGAACTGGACCTGGCTTCAAAGCCTCGAACTCGATCTCGGACCCGAGCTGTTGGTGGGCCTCGCGCTGGCCGCGGGATCGGGCGCGACCGAAAACGCTTCCGCCAGCTTCCGCCAGTATCAAGTCCTCACCAACACCCCGACCTCCGTGGCCATATTTGCTGAAGAACCCACCGCCCGGGAAGGCACGCTCCACCCTGCGCGCGTGGCCGTTTATTCCTCGCGCAACGGTCCGTTGGAAGCCGCCGTGCGTTTCAGCGGGACAGCCATCGGCGGCAGGGATTACCTGCCAGTCACTCCAACCGTGAACATCCCCGCGGCCACCAACGTCGCACTGCTCGCGATCGCACCCATGAACGACGCCCTGGCCTCTCCGCCCAAAACGGTTGAGGTAGCGTTGTTGGAGCAGCCGGGGTTGGAGGTGGTCACACCCGCCCGCGCGACGGTGCTGGTCCTGGACGATGAACAACTCACCGGCGGGCTCAGCCGTCAGTTGTGCCGGGGCATCGGGGGGTGGGCGGTAGCCGACCTGAACCGGCAGTTGACCAATCGCAACGCCGTGACCGAGGTCGGCTACGTGACCGGCTTCGAAACACCGGCCAGTGGCGTCGAGTATGGCCAGGTGCTGACGGGATACCTGGTTCCCCCGGAAACCGGTAATTATGTTTTCTATTTGGCTTCGGACGAGAACTCGGAACTGTGGTTGAGCACCGACGAGAATCCTGCCAATGCGCGCCGGATGGCCGCCGTGGCCGGCTATACCCCGTTTCGCCATTATCTGGGGGCTGGCAACGGCTCGGTCCCCACTTCCCTAGAGGAGGGGAAATACTATTTCGTCAAGGCTCTGCACAAACAGCAATGGTTTGCGGATTGTTTCTCGGTAGCCTGGCAGTTGCCCGGGGGCTCCGCTCCGACGAACGGCAGCGCGCCAATCGACGGGGCTTGCTTGGCATTCTCGGCTCCGTCCAACGACGGCTTGAGCCTCTCACCGCCGGCGGCTTCTTTCTCGGCGGCACCTAGTTCCGGCGCCGTGGCCTTCACCTGTTCCGGCCCCTGGAGTGCCGAGTCGCTCGATCCGTGGATCGTGCTGTCCGGTGATACGAATGGGACCGGCAACGGCCAGGTGGCTTACCAGGTGGCCGCCAACGCGAGCAGCGCTCTGCGGGCCGGGACCATTGCGATTAATGGCCACACGCACTCGGTGATTCAAGCGGCGCCGCCCGCGCTGGCCATCGGTTTCAATACGGAGCACGAATTGGCCCTGATTTTCGGCTCCGACGCCACGGTGGTGGTTGAGGCATCGAGCGACCTGCAGACTTGGCAACCCATCTGGACCAACACTGTTTCCGGCACGGTGCCGATCAACCAGGTTGATTCCGCTGCTCAGACTGCGTCTCTCCGGTTCTACCGGACGGTGATGAGATGATCGGAGTGGGAATGTAACAGCTCGGTCGAACAATGCCTTTTGCGATGCTGGCCGATCGCGACCGGTCTCCCGGTTGGAGCAGCTCCGGAACAAGGGCCCTTCTGGTGACTGCGGTCTGTCCAAGTGGTGAAGCGCTGTAAGCAGGCGAAAGGGCGCGGTCCGCTGAGACTAATGGATACCTCCCGGTACGCATTCAGCCGGGCCGCGTGAGCCTCAGGGCCGGGTCTTGTCAAAGTGGCATGAGACAGGTGCGTTTTGTTCAGCGTGCAGCCATGTCCCTCACGGAGTTGATGTGCGTGATCGCGATCCTATCCATTTTGGCGGCGCTCTATCTGCCCTCGATTGCCCGCGCGTTCGTTCGCATCAAACACTTCCTGGGCGGCATGTGACCGCTCCGGGCGGAGCAAAAAAGTCTGTTCCCTTTTCGCTTCTGCGTCCATGTATTGAGCGGATGACGAACGAGGACATGGTCTTGGTGCGGGATTACGCCCGCCAACGCTCGGAAGCGGCGTTTGAAACGCTCGTGGCGCGGCACATCAACCTCGTCTATTCGGCGGCGGTGCGGCGGGTGGGCGATCCGCATCTGGCCGAGGAAGTCACGCAAGCCGTCTTCATCCTCCTCGCCCGCAAGGCCGACTCGCTGGGCCCGAAGACGATCCTGCCAAGCTGGCTGCATCGCACCGCCTGCTATGCGGCGGCCGACACACTGAAAACCCAGCGCCGCCGCGAGCGCCGCGAACAGGAGGCGCACATGCAATCCCACCTGAATGAACCGGAAGCCAGCGACTCGGTCTGGCTGCAAATCGCCCCGCTGCTCGACGAAGCCATCGCCAGTCTCGGCGAACAGGATCGCCATGCCGTCGTGCTCCGGTTTTTCCAGAACAAGAGCTTTGGCGAAGTCGGTGCGGCGTTGGGTGCGAGCGAGGATGCGGCCAAGATGCGGGTGAGCCGTGCGCTGGAAAAGCTGCGCAAGCTGTTCAGCAAACGCGGCGTGACGCTGACGGGCGCGGCAATTGCGGGTGCGGTTTCGGTTAACGCAATTCAAACCGCACCAGCAGGACTCGCCGTCAAAGCCTGTGCCTCTGCCATGCTGGCCGGGGCGACCCTCACCGCCGGCACCATCGCGACCGTGAACTGGCTCAGTTCCAAAGCCGCGGCCGCCATTGTAGCTTCCGCGCTCGCCACCGGGACGGCCACATACTTCGTGCAACATAGCGAGGTGAAACGGCTGCGCCAGGAACATGACAGCCTGCTTGTCAGGCAAGAGCAGCTCACCGCCGAGCGCGCCGCCGCTTTGGCAACCGACAACGCGAGTCGTGAGGAACTGGACCGCTTGCGAAAGAACCAAACGGAACTGCTGCGACTGCGGGGTGAAGTCGGAAGACTCCGCCAGCGAACCAACGAACTGGCGAGCCTACTGGAGGAAAACCGTCGTCTGCGTTCCGCGGTGCCGGGCGATGGGGTGGACAAGACCCCACCGCAGGCGCCTCCGGAGGACATCTACCCAAAGGAATCGTGGAAGTTCGCAGGGTTCGCGACGCCCGAGGCTACGTTGCAGACCGTCCAATGGGCTGCGGTCAATGGCGATCTTGAAACGGGGGCCGCCTGCTGTTGTCCTGAGCTCCAAGCAGTGATGCGGGAACACAACGCCACGAATTTCACGGGCGAATCAAGGAGCGAGATTGCAGCTCACAATAGTGAACTCCTGCGTAACATCACTGGGTATCGTATCTTGGCGAAACGGTATATTTCCGACAGTGCGGTTGTATTGGCCTATCATCTCGACGGCAATGACTATGTGAGCTCAAAGAAATGGCACACCTCCTACTTTGAGAGAGTCGGCGAGGAGTGGAAGGTCGCGATCCCGAAGTACACTCCCCCGAAGTGGGAGAAAGTCGGCGACAAGTGGAAGGTTACGGAAGGACACTACTGAGCCGCACGATGAACTCCCGCGAACACACGCGCGAACGTGAGGCCCTTGGGATGTAAACTGCCGCCGAAATCCGGTCTGTTGGCGTCCGCACCTCGTGTTCTGCAAGCGGCCGGGACCAAAGCGCTGTTGCCAGGGCGGCGGACGGACGAGGGGCGCGAGCGGCTCCTGCAGCCCGCGTTTCATTGACGCCAACCACTCCACCCGCGTATAAACGCGGCCAGCAGACCGGCGGGGTCGGTGTTCAGGCCCGCCGGGCTCACCCGAGTGAACTATGAGCCTTGCGATTGAAACGGTGGGTTTGACCCGGCACTTCGGCAACGTGCGCGCCGTGGATGCGCTGAACTTGCGCGTCGAGCGCGGCACGTTTTACGGATTTCTCGGGCCGAACGGCGCGGGCAAGTCCACCACCATCAAGATGCTCACCGGCCTGCTCGCCCCATCCGCCGGCACGATGCGCATCTTGGGCGAGGACGTGAGCCAGCCGGAGCGCGCGCTGGAGGCGAAGCGGCGCGTCGGCGTCGTGCCCGAAAACCTGGCCCTTTTCGAGAACCTCACCGCGCGCGAGTATCTCACGTTCATCGGGCGGATGTATTTGCTGCCGGCCGTCACGGTGCGCGAACGCAGTGACGAGTTGCTGGCGATGATGGGGCTGGCTGGTGAAGAGAAGAAGCTCACGCTGGAATACTCGCATGGCATGCGGAAGAAGCTGGCGCTCGCCGCCGCGCTGTTGCCGAATCCAGAGTTGCTCTTCCTCGACGAACCGTTCGAGGGCGTGGATGCCGTGGCTTCGCGGGTGTTGCGCGACACTCTGAAGCGCTGCGTCGAGCGCGGCGCCACGGTGTTTCTGACCTCGCACGTGCTGGAGATCGTGGAGAAGCTCTGCACGCACGTGGGCATCATTGCGCAGGGGAAACTGGTGCATGAGGGCGAGATGACCGCCTTGCACGCCGATGGTTCGCTGGAAGAGCGCTTCCTGCAGGTCGTCGGGGCGGACCAATTCGAGCGGCAGAAATTGAGCTGGCTGGAGGGCAGCGCATGAACTGGGAGCAATTCCGGGCCATCGTCTGGCTGCGCTGGCGGCTGAGCCGAAACCAATTCGTCCGCGGCGGCCAGCTCAACGCGATCCTTGCCATCGTCGTGCTCGTGATGATGGTTTCCACGGCCGTCGGTCTCGCCATAGGCGGCGTGGCGCTGGGGGCACTGCTCGGTGTCAAGGTGCCGCCACCAGCGTTGATGCTGATTTGGGACGTGATGGTGGTGATCTTTCTCGTCTTCTGGATCGTTGGTTTGCTCACGGAAATTCAACGATCCGAAAGCGTGGATCTGTCCAAGCTGCTGCACCTGCCGCTGACCTTAAAGCAGGTTTTTGTTTTCAACTACGCCGCGTCGCTCTGCACGCCCATGATCGCCATGCTGGTGCCGGGGATGATCGGGGTCTGTCTCGGCCTGACGGCCGGAGGCGGAGTTAAGCTCCTGCTGCTGTTGCCGGTGGTGCTGTCCTTCTTGTTCCTCGTCACGGCTTGCACCTATTGGCTGCGTGGCTGGCTGGCTGCCTTGATGGTCAATAAACGGCGCCGTCGGGCCATCATCGTCTGGCTGACCATCGGATTCGTGCTGGTCTTCCAGTTGCCAAACCTCTTCTTCAACTCGCCTTACTTTCGCGAGATGCTGAAGCGCAAGCCGCGACAAAACCAAAGCCAACCCGCGAAGTCCAAGCCGTCAAGTAGCGGGTTTGAGTTGCCCGAGATCGTGGAGCAAGCGCATCTCGTCATCCCGCCGGGCTGGGTCGGTTACAGCGCCATGCGGTTGAAGGAAGGCAACACCGGGCCTGCGTTGGGGGCAACCCTTGCGTGTAGCGTGCTCGGTGCGTTCGGTTTGATGCGCGCCTACCGCATGACTCTCCGTTTTTACCAAGGGGTGCAAAACGGCGGAGCCACGAAGTCGGAGCCGGTCGCTGCGCCTTCCGCCGTGCCCGCCGGCCCGCGCAAGCGATTGCTCGTCGAGCGCGTGATCCCCGGTTTGCCGGAGGACGTGGCGGCGCTGACGCTGGCGACATTTCGCTCGCTGATGCGTGCGCCGGAACTCAAGATGGCGCTGATCATGCCCATCGTGGTGTGCGTCCTGATTGGCGGCATGCAAATGGCGAAATTGAAGAAGTTGCCCGATCCGAGCCTGGTGGGATTCGCCGTGACCGGTGTGGTGGCCTTCGCGGCGTTTTGCCTCGCACCGACGATGGCCAACATGTTTGGGCTCGACCGGAACGGCTTCCGCGCGCTCGTGCTTCTGCCCACGCCACGAGATCGCGTGCTCTTCGCCAAGAACCTCGCGTTCCTCCCGCTCATCACTGCCGTGACGGTGGTGTTGCTTGGGCTCGTCGGTTTTCTGCTGCACCCAGGCCCTTTCATGTGGCTCACGGCGCTGGTGCAACTGCCGACGGCGTTCCTCTTGTTCAGCCTGATGTGCAACGTCGCGGCCATCCTGCTGCCGTACCGCATGGCGCCCGGGACGCTTCAGGCGAAGAAACCGAAGCCCATCGTGTTCGTGGGCGTGTTCGCGACGATGCTGGTGACGCCGATCATCCTCGCTCCGATCGCCATTCCGCCAGGACTGCAGTTCCTATTCGTGCGCATGGAGTGGCTGCCGTGGTTGCCGGTGAACGTGATCGCCGCGGTCGTCATCTTCGCCGCCGTGGTTGCGCTGTATCGTGTCCTGCTGCCGCTCGAAGGCCGGCTGCTCCAACGCCGCGAGCAAGTCATCCTCCGAGAAGTCACGGAGGAAGTGGAGTAACGAGGCTGGGCGTTCCGACTGCGCTCAACGAGTGACGCCTCAACCTCGGTCGTTCTCCGCCGCTCCGAGTTAACCAAGGAGTTGTGTCCTTGAAATCCAAGCACTGGCCCGCCTCATCGGCGCACGGATGTCCCGATCACCGCTGACGCGAGTCGCAGCGCTCCACCAACGAGCGTAAGCCATGCTCGAGCGCACTCTCACAGCTCAGCGTGCGGCTTCCATCGGAAACACCTCGATGGCTTGTATCATCGCCTCGTGGCCGGACGTCGAGGTGAAATGCAAGTCAATGATGCCGTTCTGCGGCTGGATGTCGGAGAACTCGCGAACGTAAGCCCGGAACGTTCCCACTTCCTTCCGCACGCTCAGGTTCTCGATCACCGTTTTACCGTTGATGGCCACAGTGGTCGGGCGGCTCACGGGATCCCACTTGTTCTCGCGCTCGACCCAGGCCGTCTCCGGCGTGTCAGCCCAATGCAGGCGCACGCGGTAGCTGCCCGGGGCAACCGTCACGCTCACCCAGAAATCTTTCGCGTGGACGCCATAGCGGTAAATCTCTTCGTCCTTCGTCCCGCCAATGTACATGGTCCGACGAGTGCGCCACCAGGTCCGTGCCACGGTGTCGGCGCCGAAACCCAGCCGTGTCACGAACTCCGTGCCCGGCCGCCAAGCGTTGCCGTTCGAGTCCACGTAATCCTTTCGCCCGGTGTAGCCGAAGATCATGCGCTGCGCCTCTCGCGGCCCGCCATCCACGCCGGCATCGGCCACGCCCGTCGCGGCCGAGAACTGCACGGAATCCACCATCACGCGTTTGCCCTTGGCCAGCGGATTGCCTTCGCCGCGGACGATGAGCTTCAACTCGTGCTGGCCATTCGTGAGTCCTTTCTTCGCGAAGAGCAGTTGTCTCTGGCGCGCGCTCGGATTCCAACATTCCACAATCGTGGGTTCCTTGACGCCATCCACGAAGGCGTCCGCCCAACCGCCCTCAGGGCCGACTGGACCCATCAGCCGCGCTTGGTTGCCTGTGAAGCTAAAAGTCAGGCTGGCGCCGGCGGCTTCCGTCGACCTGAATGAACCGCCCAGCGCCTCTGGGGTTTTCGCGGTTTGCCACGCGCCCTCCGTACTGAATGCCGGATCATCCGCCACTTCCTGCGGGTCGTTACCGGTGATCTCGATACGCTTCCGGCCGTCATGTCGGATCGTGACGAGGTAATCCCCGTTGCCCAGCGATTCTTGGGTGTAACCGACGGCATCAAGCTCCGTGCGAAGTCTCAGCTTTCGACCATCAGCGCGGGCCGAATCGGGCGCAAAGGCTAGGCGGACTACCTCTTGCACGCCCTTCGGCGCGTCGTAGGTCTGGTAGGTGACGCGGCCTTTCTCATACAGAACTTCACTGACGACCGTGGTCGAGCGCATGATGTGGTTCTCGCGGTTCGGCCCGAATTCTCTGGGCAACCAAGCGATCGCTTCCATCGTTTGGCAGAGCGGCCAGGGGTGCGCGAGGTTCGACCACTCGCCCGTGGCCACCGCGTCGCCATACAAGCCATCCTTCACCACGCCGTTGGGCAGGCTGTCGTAGGTGGCCATGAGCATCATGCGCCGACCGATTTCGCGCGCCCAAGCGCTATCGGCAAGCACACCGTAGCGGATCAGCGTCGGCCCGGCGGTGTATTGGTTGTAGGAGAGCGACGTGCCGCAGCAGACCGACGATTCCGGGAACGCCCACGCCCCGCTGTAAACATCGCCGCGTGAGGTCGGATCCGCGCCGTTCCGATTCCACACCAGCGCGAGGATGTTGCGCAGGTCGGTGCGCCACGTGGGATACGCCTGCGGATACTTCATGAGGTGATCGGCGCACATGGAAGCCATCCCGCACATCATCGGGTTGTCCCAATCCCAATACGTCCGCCCCCAAGTGTCGTTCACCCACCAAGCCGGCAGCATCTGCTCGTTCAAGAAGCGGCGACCGGCGTCGCGCGCCTTGACGATCGCCCCGTTCTGGCCTGTGTAACCGGTGTTGATGAGGTCATCCAGGAAATCCACGATGATGCAGGTCGTCCCGGTCAGGACATCGGACCAACCGACGACGGAAGGATCCACGTAGCGATTCCACGGCGAAACCTCCGGATCGGTGAACTGGCACTTCGCAGCGAACACGTCGCCCCAATGCCGCGCCATCTGGAGGTAGCGCGGGTTGCCGGTGAGCTTGTAGGCGCGGAGCACTTCGATCCCGGTGATGGCGCAAAGATCGAGCTGGTTGCGCCCGGTGGGATCGCATTTGCCGTAGGCCTTGCCCTTGGTGGGCGTGCTGATGGGGAACAGCGGCCAGTCGGCCTTCTCGTCGGTCAGGCCGTAATCGAGCACGTAATCCACCGCAAGCGGGATGTAGATGAATGCGATGGGATCGCCGCTGTATTGGTAGTAGGCGGTCAGGCCCTTGACGATGCTCCAGACGCGCTGGCACAAGTCGCCGCACATCCAGTCGGTCGTGGGCGGGATCAGGATCGTGCCGTCGGGTTGGATGCTCCAATGCGAGTTATAGACGAAATCCGGCGCGGCCATGACGGCCTTCGGCTGCGTCACCCACGGGTAGCGTTTCAGCACGTTGACCGCGATGTTCACGCGCTCGTCCAACTGGCCGTTCGGTCCGCCATGCCACGGCGCAATGACGCCGTTCGCGTCCAGCACCGCGGGGTGCGCGTAGTAGGCCGGCAGATTGGTGGCAGCGGCGGAGTCGTTCGTGGACAATGCGACCGCGAGGGTGGCCAAGCCACTGCAAATCCTCGCCAGTGCTCCACGCCTCAGGTCTGAATGAGCGCCCGGTTTCCCCAAGTTGACAGCTTCTCGCATAGTCTGAACCTCTGATCACGCCGGGTCTGATGCGCCCGGCCGTTTCTACCGGTTGAGTTTATGGCCATGAAGCGGCTGAATCAAACCTCGTCGCCACGTCTGCACTCCTCGTGTTTTACGCTTGCGCCGCCTTGCCAAACTGGCGAAACCATCTCCACCAATGGCATTCATTGAGTTCAACGGCATCACCAAACGCTTTCCCGGCGTGCTCGCGCTGGATGGCGTGAGCTTCGAAATTGCTGAGGGCAGTTGCCACGCGCTCATGGGGGAAAACGGCGCGGGCAAAAGCACGCTGGGCAAAATCCTCGCCGGCGTTTATGTCGCCGACGAAGGCTCGATCCGCCTCAACGGCCAGCCCATCCACGCGCCGAACCCGCTCGCCGCCCGCAAGCTCGGCATCGCCATGGTGCATCAGGAGCTGGCCTTCTGTCCGAACCTGACCGTTGCGGAGAATCTTTGCCTCGGTGAATTGCCCAACCGGGTTGGCTGGCTGGATCGCCGCCGCATGCGCGACCAAGCGCGCGCCATGTTGGCGGAGATCGGCTCTGACATTGACGTGGACCTGCCGATGGCCCAGCTCTCAACCGGTCAGGAACAGCTCGTCCAAATCGCCGCCGCGCTCGGCACTCAGGCGCGCATCATCGTCATGGACGAGCCGACCAGTTCGCTCTCGGTGCGCGAAAGCGAGCATCTCTTCGGCCTGCTCGGCCAGCTCAAGCAACGCGGCATTACGGTCATCTACGTCTCGCATCGCATGGAGGAGATCTTCCGGCTGTGCGACACCGTCACCGTGCTGCGCGACGGCCGGCACGTCGCCACCGAGCTGGTCGCTGCCACGAATACCGAACGGCTCATCCAGCAAATGGTCGGGCGCGAAGTGAAGCAATACACCTCACAGCACTTGCAGACGCAACTCGGCGAGGAACTGCTCCGCGTGGAGAACCTGTCGTCGCCCGGCAAGTTCAGCAACGTGAGCTTCAGCTTGCGGGCGGGCGAGATTCTCGGCCTCGCCGGCCTCGTCGGTGCGGGCCGGAGCGAAATCGCGCAAGCCATTTTCGGCATTGACCCGAACGTCACGGGCAAGGTTTTCGTGCGCGGCCAGGAAATGCCGCTCGGCTCGGTGACGACCGCGCTGGCCTCAGGCATCGGACTGCTGCCAGAGGATCGCAAGCGCATGGGGTTGGTGCTTTCGATGAATTGCCGCGAGAACACGTCGCTGGCGGTGCTGTCGCGGCTGAGCCTTGGAGGCTTCGTGAAGCGAGGCAAGGAGCGCACGCTGGCGCAAAC
Organism: uncultured Verrucomicrobiota bacterium; assembly: GCA_964634255.1. GTDB lineage: Bacteria > Verrucomicrobiota > Verrucomicrobiia > Limisphaerales > MWDV01 > MWDV01. The sequence continues at coordinate 21,828 of CAZWJC010000047.1, forward strand.
CTACGTGGACAAGCTGCGCGTGAAGACGCCGACCATTGAGGCGGGCATTGACGGCTTGAGTGGCGGCAACCAGCAGAAGGTGGCGCTGGCCAAGTGGCTTGCGCGCGAGTGCGCCATCCTCATCGTGGATGAGCCAACCCGTGGCGTGGACGTGGGCGCGAAGGCGGAAATTCACCGTCTGCTGGACGAACTCGCCTGCCAGGGCTTGGCGCTACTGGTGATTTCCTCCGAGCTACCGGAGATCATGAACCTGAGCCGGCGGATCATCGTCATGCGCGACGGGCAAATGGCCGGCGAACTGGAGCGCGCGGATTTCTCACAGCCGGCCTTGATGCGGTTGATGGCAGGTGTGGAGGCCAAGGCTGCGTGATCAAAGCCAGCCGACTCAGGCCAACACGACCTCTAGAACCTGGTTCGCTCTCAGTTCAACAGGCTTGCTGAATTCAAGTTCCACACGCTGGCCTTCCGACGCGAGCTTCACACGCACGATTTTTCGGCCCAGTCGCACTTTCGCTTCGCTGGGTTTCGTCATGGCTGGCAGCGCGAGCCGGAGGCTGCGCAACGTGAGTCTTCCCCAGCAAAGTTTCACCTCGCACCTGACACCTCGCACCTCGCCCTTCTGCTGAAAACTCCCCCAGCCTTCCGCCGTGGTGAAGGCGCATTTGAAATTCTCCGGCGTCAGGCGCGGCGCGAAGCCGAGTCGGCCTTTCGGGCCGTCATACTCGAAGCCGCACGCGGCGAGATAGACGCCGTAGCTGGCCATGCTGCGCGCGTAGTGGTCGCCGCACTCGACCTCGTTCCACGGATTCCGCCGCGCGGCGCGGTAACGGTCATGGAGCATCCGCGTGATGGCGAGGCCCTCCATCGTGAGCCCCTCCCAGAGCATGTGGCCGGCGACCTGATACTCGAAGCCGTTCATGCACTCGTTGAAGTAGCCGGCGGCCCAGTCCGGGCCTTTGCCTTTCGCCTGAGCGTAGTCCCAATCGCTGCGCGGGAACGAACACATCAGCAGGCCGCCTTCGCCGGCCATTGCATACCAGCGGCCCGGCTTGTAGGCGTCGCGATACGGGCCGACGTCCGGCGTGAAGTTGTAGCGCCACAGCGAACGCAACGCGGAAACCGTTTCCGCCTCCGGCAACACGCGGCCGAGTCCGACCTGCCACGCCCAGCTTTGGCCAAACACCTGGTCAATCTCGCAGCCGGTGCCGGAGTTGATGGCGTCGAGGTGCTTCGGGTCGGGTTTGTTAATGAAATACTCGCCGTCGAAAAGCTGCTGCACGAGGTTCGGCTGGCCGCGCTCGAAAATCTCGCGACACCGGCGGGCGAAGGAGTCCTCGCCGACTTCACGGGCCATCTTCTCGCCGGCGCGCAAGGTGGCGAGATACATCCCGCTTAGCCACGCGACCGGGCCGAACCAATCCGTGTCGAGCGTGTTGTGCTGGTTGCTCTCGATGAGCCCGTCTCCGTTGGCGTCCTTCGCGATGAGCCACTCGATGGCTTTGCGGATGCCGGGCCAGTTGCGCTTGAGCCACGCGGTGTCGGGGCACATCTGGTGTTCGCGCAGCGCGCGAAGGACGGTGCCCGCTTGGGCATCAATCGCCGGGATGTCGTTATGCTCGGCGCGGAAGTGGATCGCGCCGTCGGGCTGTTGCGCGAGGCCGAAGTCCACGTACTCGCGGGTGTCGCGCTCTAGGTGGGGGAAGAGGCACGCCATGGCGTGGGCGTATTGCCAGACGTGGCCGCACGTGCCTTCACAGCAACCGACACCTTCCCAGCCCCAGAAGCGGCCATTGGCGAGCCGATAGCACGTGGACGTGGCTAGGATCGAAGTGTTGGCGAAGGTGCGGTCGAGAAACCAATACGGCAGCGTCGAGTCGTACCAGGTGCCGTGCCACAGGCGTGTTTGCGAAGCGAGTCGGTCGAAGTTCGCGGCGACGTATTCCGCCACGGCGAGCGCGGAGGCAAACCGCGTGGCGTAGTGTCGGCCCGGCGGAAGCTTGGGCAGCTTGAGGTTGGGGAAATGCCAAGTCAGCGCGAAAGTGACTTCGCCCGTTTGGCCGGGCTTGAGCGAAAGCCTGCGGGAGAGCGAGCCAATGAGTTTCTCGCCGAAAGGCTTGGTGGCGAAATTAGCACCGCCGTTTGTGGAGCTTGAGAATGCTGCCGCTGGCAGCGAGTTGCTGGACAATGCAGCTTGGCCGGATTCGTTCTTCGCGCCGCTGCCAAGCAATGCCAAGCCCATCGTGCCAAAATCCGGCTGGTCGGCGAGCGGACCGGGCGGCGCGTCCGGTCGGTCGCTGAAGACGATATAGTCGAGACCGATGTTGCCCCAGCCGCCGGTTTCCTCGTCCACGGCCTGGATGCGCGCCGTCTTGCCGGCCCATTTGCGGACGTTCCAAGTGTGCGACTTCATCTTGTTGTCATTCGCGCCGGTGGCCGAAAGCACGACCTTGTCATCCACGAGCAGGTTCACGCAGGTTTTGCCCGCGTGCGCGCCGCCGCCGATGAGGAAGCGGATGTAGTCGCGCTCAATAACAAAGGGTGGGCTCGTGAGCGTGCCGGCCTGGGCATCGCGTCCTCCCACATCGCCGCCGGGTGCGGCGGCGTGCGAGTTCACGGTGCGCTGACCGTGCATCCCGAGATCGCCTTGGTATTCCGGCACTCTACCCTTCTCAGTAGGGCCGGCGCCGAAGGCTATGCCCTCGGTGGTCCATGGCGCGTACGCGTCGCGCTCGAAGTCATCGAATAGGATGTCGGGACGCTTGGACTCGCCTGTTTCCTGCGGCGCAGCCGTCGCACTGCATTCGAGGAACGTCAGCTTACCGCGGCGGGTAATGCGATTATGGCGGAGCACGGCTTGTTTCTCCCCGCTCCTCAAGGCAACGGCGTTTTCCAGCCAGCCAACCAGTTCAACTTCAAGCTTCTGTTGGCTGGTGTTCGTGACCTTGAAACGCATTATCGTCGCGGGCAGTGAGGAAGCTTCCACATTCAGCGGGATGAACGGCGAGAAGGCTTCGAGCGAAACGGCGACGGGCGAGTCGGCATCGCGGTATTCGACACGGCCAAGCGGATACTCGCCATTGAAGCTGACGTCGCTCCAGCCGGTATGGTCGAGCGCCCGCGTCTGCTCCCGGCGGCCTTGCCGGATGCGGAGTGCGAAACCCTGCGCAAACGGTGAACTCGGCTCGATTGGCTTGGCATAGTGCTCGGCGCCTGTGCGGAGGTTTTGATTGAAGATGTCCCAGTGCCAGAGCCGGCCATCCCCGCCGAGATAAACCTGCCCGGCGCAAATTCCGCCTGCGGGCATCCCGATCAGACGCGATTCCGGCCAGCGATAGACGGTCGGCGCACCGCGCTCGAAGAGCGACTTCACCCACTCCGGCTTGAGCTTCTTGTCTGCCGGCACAAGGCGCTCGAATTCCTTTCGAGTGAATGGGCCGGCGATGGCGGGCAACCCAACAAATGCCAGCGCACTCGCGGCGAGGCCGGAGAGTTTGAGGAATTGGCGCCGATCAAGGCCACCGCGACATCCGCAAGCTGGTGAAGAGCAGCGATTGTCCGGGCTGTTGGACGGGGCGACCGAGAATTCGCCAGGCAAGGAGTGAGAGGTCTTCATACGCGGCTGGAATCATCCTTGAAACCGCGCCAACTGTCAGGGGGGAAAAAGTCGCGACTACGCCGCACGCGTGCCGCGAGAGAGGCCTACTGCCGGGGCGTGCGCTCAGCGATCCACTGATAGTCGCCGCTGTTCGCGCACGACACGCCCACGAAGTCGCCGAGAGTCACTGCCCGCTTCGTTCGCGCATCGGTCCAGCTGCGAATCTCGGCATGGCCGTCCGCGAAGGCAAAGCCGGCCCCGCCGTTGTGATAACTCGCCGGAAGATCTTTCCAGCTGGCGCTACCACCGATGGCATGCGGGTTCACGAAGAAACAACCGTCGTTGATGCTGTCAGGGTGCTCATCCACGAAGACCCAAGCGAGGCTGGGCTCCGGCTTGATCAATTCGTTGAGCCGCTTGGCAAAATAGAAGGTAGGAATCCAGTTGGCGAAGTTGACCTTGTTGCCGTCGCCCATCGCCGCGTTCATGGAAATGCTCCGGGCGCGCGGGCCGGGATTCAGGGCGCTCTGCAATTGGTCCGCAGGGCATTTGTAGAGGCGGGCGGAGCGCTTGCAGTAGGGCGCGAGCTTGGCGAACGCGGGGTCTGTCAGGTAAAGCGTGTTGGTGTTGTCCGGGCTGTTGCCCCAGTCCAGCCGACCACTGACCCAGTTATTTGGATTGGCGGCGCCCCGGGCATCATTGCCGTGCCGGTTCGGCACCAGCACGCCGTCGTTGTCATCGGCATACATCAGCCAGCCCAACGCCAATTGGCGGCTGTTGTTCATGCACGAAATGCCTTGAGCCTTTTGCTTTGCCTTGGAAAGCGCCGGAAGAATGAGTGCGGCCAGCGTGCCGACCAGGGCCACAACAACCATCAACTCAATCAGTGTGAACGCTTGGGGCGTTAACTGGTTGACCGATGCGGTTGTTGGTCGTGATCGCATTGCCGCTGCCAGATCACATTAAACCTGCGTCGCTCCCCGTCAACACCGGATTTGAGGTTTGAGAGAGCATCGGCTTATCGTCAAAGTAAGCCAGACTAGGGATCTGAAACCGCTGCGATTCACCCAGCAGAGAGGGTGTTGTCTCGCATCACCTGCTCAACCACCGCGGTGGTGGCGACACAGGTTAGCCACCATCAGGCCCACCGGACGGCTCGCTTGGCCCCTGTCATGACCTGTGAATTGGCGGAAGCGAACCCCGAACGTCGCGACTTCTGCATTGCAGGTAGCTGGGACGCTCGAGTCGCGGGTCGCTTGACAGGGTGAGGACGGTTGTTAGCCTGCGGCACAATTGCGGGCGACTGTCGCCGAAGCCGCGCACGGCAGCGTGTGGCAAATCATACATGCGAGCGGGACACCCGGAATGACGTAATGGCCCTATCCGTGAAGAAGTCCGCCAAAGCTCAAAACAAGAAGGCCGCTCTTGCGGCATCCCCGCTGGCCAAAGACATCCGCGCGATCACGCGCGCGCCGCAGTTCATGCGCTACCTGCAGGACCTGCTGGTGGAGCTTTGCGCCGTCAACACGACGCCCAATCCCAAGGTGGCGGTGATGCGCAAAGCCGAGGCCCAGTGCTTCAACATCCTGGAGCGTGAGCTGCGCGGGCTGGGTTTCGCCGGCGCGCGAACCGAACGACGGCCCGTGAACCCGGCCATCAAGAAACACCGCCATTTCTCACTGCTGCATTTCACCAAGACCAAACGGCAGCCCAAGGGTCTGACACCCGAGCAGACCTACGCCGGGCGCGTAAATCTGCTTTACGTGATCCCCGGTGCGAACGGCGGGCGCGATGACAGGGCTCAATCCCTCGCACTCAACGCCCACGTGGACGTGGTCGCGCCCTATTTTCCGCCGACGGTAAAGAAAGGGACGGTGTTCGGGCGCGGCGCGTGCGACGACAAAGGGCCGGTGGTCAGCATCGTGGCCGCGTTGCGCGTGCTGTCCCAACTCATGGCCAAGCGCGGCCTGCGGTTGAACAAGAACGTCGTCGCCATGTTCGTGGTCGAGGAGGAGACCGGCGGCAATGGTTCGCTCTCGCTGGCGACCGACGCCGAGGTGAAGGCGCTTTACGACAGTATCCTGGTGGGCGAATGCACCGGGCTGAAATTCTATCCCGCGAACCGCGGGGCGGTGTGGTATCGCGCCGAGCTGGCGAAGCTCCGCGGGGTTTCCGCCTTCGAGATGTTTGCCTTCGTGAACGAGCACATGGAGAAGGAAGGCGCGGCCATCCGCGCGGAGAGCCGGCACGCGCTCTTCCCGCAACGCCCGGTGCAAACCTGCCACGGCATCATCGGGCCGTTTGGCGAACACCCGAGCCGCATCTGCGGCCACGTGCAGTTCACGATCCAGTTTGACCGCCCGCCCGACGCCCGGACGGAGGGCCTCGTGCAGGATTGCCTGGAATCCGGCCTCGCGGATTACGTCGGTCTCTATGGCGACAAAACCAAGGTCACCGACTCGGCGACCGGCAAGCCGATGGTTGCCCGCCACTACTCGCTCGAACGCACCGACCACGGCTTCGCGGTGGATGTCTTCGGCGCCACCGGGCACATGGGTGCCATCCGCGAGCGCGACGGTGCGATCACGAAATTGGCCCACCTGGTTCGCAGCCTCGTGTTTTCCAAAATGCGGATCGCGGCCTACGGCGGACCGATGAGACTCGCGTTAGCCGGAGCGGATGCAGATGACGGTTTGGTGCTGGAAGGCGGGCAGGGCTTCATCCCCACGCACGACATTGAGGAAGTCATGGAGCGCATGCGGCGCGCGGCGCAACGGGGCGCGGAGAACTACCTTCGGCGGATCGGACGGCGCGAGCGCGGCGACGACGTGGTGTGCGTCGCTTACGAGAAACTCCACAACGTCGCCTTCGACGGCGACCCGGATTCGCCTTCCATGCGCAATGCCATCACCGCGGCGAAAGCCTGCGGGATTTGGCAGGACGAGCCGATCCGCGGCTGGACGGTGTCGTGCGACGCGCGGCTGTTCGCCACGGAGCATCCCGGCATGCAGGTGCTGACTTTCGGCCCGGGCCAACTGGCCTACGCTCATTCCGATCAGGAGCAGATTGACCTGGCGGAGGTGCGCGCCGCGGTGGAATTCCTGGCGCTGTTCATCCTCCAGCAAACCGGAACAGCGCAGATTGGCTGAACATCTATTCGAAACTGTTGCTCGCCATCAAACCTCTGGGAAACGTGACATGAAGACCAAACTACGGGTCGGGATCATCGGTGTCGGCGCGGTTGTCCGCGAGATTTACCAGCACCTCTATTTCAGTAGCCACTACTCCGGCATGCTGGAGATCGTCGCGGCGGCCGATCCCAACGAGGAATATCTGAACTGGTTTGGCGATCTGGCCAAGCTGCCCGCCGACCGCCGCTTTCGCGATCACCGCGAGATGCTGGCCCAAGTCGAGCTCGACGCGGTGCAGGTGAACACGCCGGACCATCTGCATTGCGCGCCGACCGTCGCCGCGCTGGAAGCCGGGCTGGACGTCGTCGTGCCCAAGCCGACGGCCGCCACGGTGAAAGATGCGCACGCGATGATTCAGGCCGCGCGCAAGGCGGGGCGGTTTCTCGGCATTGATTTCCACAAGCGCGACGACCCGCGCATCAAGGAAGCCGAGGCGCGTTTCCAGAGCGGGCGCTACGGCCAGTTCCAGCTCGCCGTATTCTACATGCTCGACAAGCTGCTGGTCGTGGACCCGAACCACACGCCGCGCTTCTTCGCCTCGCCCAACTTCGCCGAGAAGAACACGCCGGTGTCGTTCCTCACCGTCCACATGGCCGACGCGCTGATGAAGATCGTGAACCTCGTGCCGGTGCAGGTGCGCGCCGTCGGCTGGTCGCAAAAGCTGCCGTCGCTGAAGCCGCTTCCGGTGAATGGCTACGATCTGGTGGACACGGAGATTGTGTTTGCCAACGGCGCGGTGGCGCATGTCATCACCGGCTGGGCGGTGCCGAACACGGCGCACTCCACCACCGTGCAATCCAGCCGCCTCGTTTGTTCGGACGGCGTGATTGACCTTGGCCTCGACACGCCCGGGCTGCGCGAGATCCACAACGACGGCATCTTCGAGGTCAACCCGCTCTTCCGGAACTTCGAGAAGGACAAAATGGTGACGGGCTACGGCATCAACAACCCGGGGCGGCTTTACGCGCAGGCGCTCGCGTTGCGCAATGGCAAGCTCTCGGCGGCGGACTGCGAAGGCTTGTTCAGCCCGCTAGCACTTGGCTTCCACACCACGCTGGTGCTGGAGGCGGGCGAAAAGAGTCTTACCGAAGGCCGGAAGAACAGCGAAGGCGTGACCTTCGGCACGACCGTGGACCTGCGCCAATTGGTGACCGACCAACTCGGAGCTGCTGCGGCGAAAGAATACGGGCTGGCCTAAAGCGCAGGGTTGAATCCGGCGGCGCGTTGTCGTTCCATGACGGCCAACAACGCCATGCGCATTTTAGCCCTGGATCACGGAACGAGACGGATTGGTGTCGCGGTGAGCGACGACCTGAAGATGTTCGCGCAACCGCTGGAGTTCATCCCGGCGGAGCCCGCGGAGGCGGCGCGGGGCCGGCTCGCGCAGTTGATCGACGAAAAGGAAGTGGAGCTCATCGTCATCGGCATGCCGCGCAATATGGACGGCACCTACGGCCCGGCGGCGGACAAAGTGCGCGAGTTTGTCGGTCAACTGCAGGCCGCCTTCACCGTGCCGCTGGTCACCTGGGACGAGCGGCTCAGCACCGTGCAAGCGCAGCGGATGCTCCGCGAGGCCGGCCACAAGGCGAAGAACCAGAAAACCAAGGTCGATGCCTCCGCCGCGGCCATCCTGCTCCAGAGCTACTTGGACAGCATCCAATGAGCAGCCCGGTGGCGAAGACGCGAAAGTCCGAGGCGGACTCGCTGAAGTTCAAGCTGACGATCGCGTACGACGGCACCGGGTATGAAGGCTGGCAGGTGCAGAAGATCGGCACCGGTGTGCAGGAGAAGGTGGAGGAAGCGCTGGCCAAGTTGTTCCCGAGCAAACCCCGACTGCATAGTTCCAGCCGCACGGATACTGGCGTGCATGCGTTAGGAATGGTGGCGCATTTCGAGGTGCCGCAGACCGAGTTCCGGATGCCCATTCGCAAGCTCGCCCTGGCGCTCAACGCGCATCTACCCGAGGACGTGCGCGTGATGTCCTCGGCGCACGCCCGGCAGAAGTTCCACGCCCGCTTCGATGCCGCGGGCAAGCAATACCGCTACTTCGTCTGGAATCACACCGCCATGAATCCGTTGCTCCGGACCACGGCGTGGCATGTTCCGCGGAAGCTGGACCTGGCTGCCATGCGTAAGGCGGCTTGCCTGTTCGTGGGGCGGCACGATTTCCAATCGTTCGCGGCCAATCCCGGCTATGCCAAAGAGTCCACGGTGCGAGCGCTCACTCGGTGCGAGTTGAAGAAGAATGGGCCGTTGCTCACGTTTATCATCGAGGGCGATGGTTTTCTCTACAAGATGTGCCGCGGCATGGTGGGCACACTGGTGCAGGTTGGGCTGGGCAAGTTCCCGCCCGGCGAAATTCAGACCATGCTGGCGCAGCGCGACCGGCGCGTGGCGGGGATGACCGCCCCGGCGAAGGGTTTGGTTCTGTGGAAGGTGTTCTACGGGCGGAAGTAAACCTGGCCGTCGCGTGCGAGTAGACGCCCGTGCACGCCGAGGCGGTCACTGGCCAATTGGGCCGTGACTTCGTTCAGCGCCTGAATTACACAGCGCCGCGTAGAGCGGCGTCGGCTTGAATGGATTGCTAGGCCTGCCTGAGACAGACCTCCCTGTTGATTGGGCGGATCATCGGACCCTACGAAATGAACTCATCAGGCGTAATCACAACTCGGCGAGCCATCAACTGTTGCGAGGTGCCGCCGTTGACGATCCGCCGGATGCTCCAACGCTTCACCGCGGCATCAGCGCGAACACCCCCCAGCCCAGGTATTCACGCGTGTAAGCGGCGTAGCGCTCGGGTTCCGAGGTCAGTTTGGCTCGAACCTCTTTCGCGAACTCGTCGTCGGGATTGGCTTCGAGCCATCGGCGCATGGTGAGCCATTTGGCCGCCTCGTATCGGTCCCAGCCGTCTT
>CAZWJC010000048.1:0-31486 GCA_964634255.1 uncultured Verrucomicrobiota bacterium
TCCTCGTGCTGGAGTCCGTGGTGCTTTATGAACGATCGCAGCAGCTCAACGAACGTGGTTTCCCCTTCACCCACGACTCCCACATCAAAGGCCTCGTGCATGGATTCAGGCAACATGGTGACGTGAACGCCGCCCAGAATCACGGGTATGTTGAGTTCTGCCTTGATGCGGTGGGCGTATTCGATGGCCACCGCGTAGTTCTCAGTCTGCGCGCTCACACCGATGATATCCGGTTTGACCGCAAGCAGGTCCTCCAGTGTTTCCTTCATGACCACCTTGACATTTGGCAGATGGCGGCGAACGCTCGCCGCCAAGTAGCCCAAGCCCAGTGGGCCGAAGGTGTTATTGTAACCCTTGTTGAAACGCGTGGCGAGGACCAGGCCGACGGTCATTTGCGTCTCTGCAGGTGCCGACACGCCACAGCTCTCCGCGGGAACGGTGACGGGCGACGGCTGGCGCAGTTGGGTCAGTGCTGCTCCGCACGTGTCCCAGCGTGATTCTGCCGAGGATAGACCGGCGGTGTTCACGGATGTTTGAGCGATGAAGCGTGCGAGATCAATGAGGTGACGACGCGTTGGGACTTCGGGGTGGCAGCCAATTAGGAACTGATCCATCGCCCAAGTGAGGAACGCGCGGGCGTTCGCTTTCCGTGCGGGCCAATCGCGACGCTGGAAAGCGGTGTCGAGCGCCAGTCGTAATTCCTCCGGCCGGTTCACTTCATACGTGGCGCGGCGGCCCCACCAGGCGCTGCGGCCCATAAGCAGGACGGGCTTGTCATACAGCACGGATTCGTACTGCCACGAGGAGAGTTGCGCCGCCACCACGTCTGCCGCTTCCAGCAATACATGCATGCTGGCATCGCGCACCACCTGCACTCCTTCAATCTTGGCGACCGCATAAGGATCCGCATCCAACGGATGCGGTTTGAAAACGAGCGCGGTGTCCGGTAGTTGCTCCACCACACGCCAGAGCGCCAACAATGCGTCGTTGGTGGAAGCGAACGTCGGTGAATTGTAGCGCTGCCGGTAGCTGTGCTTGGGGGCCGCACCGCAGGGATCGTGGTGTCCCAAGAAGACAACCAGCCGCTTCCCCTCCAGATCGAGCTGCTGACGAAGCGCGGTGACGCTCCCGCCGTCAGGTTTGCCTTCGGTGTGAGGCTGTCCGGCGGGTTTGTAGTGGGCGCGGATACGCTCGTAAGCGGTTGCGTCCAATTCGGGCAACGGCCGATCGTGAGTCAGCCAGTGGCTTTGAAGGTCTGAGTAACCGTGCAGTCCCCGGCTTTCGAGGATCAGGGTTTCCGGCAGCATCCCTTGGTCAAGGCCCTGCACCGGGACGCCGGTTTCGCGGCAAAGGCTTTGGAGCAGCAGCGCGGTCGGCGAAGCAGGGGCCCAGGTGAGCACATGGCCGGGTCGCAGGGTGTTCAGCACGGTGGCCAGCGTCTTGCGGCTGGCGAACAAACCCAGACTGGCGGAGTGTAACGAACAGGGCCGGCTGGTGCGGAGTTGATCCAGTTCCAGCAGGGCCTTGTCTCCAGCAGACAGGCAACCGATTTCCCGGGCGCCGGGAAACGCGGCGGCGTAGTCACCAATCAGTTCGGGCACGGGGATGGTTGGAAAGGGGAGGGGCGACTCGGGTGCTGTGGTGGTCAGCAAAACCAGCCGACTGCCAAGTTCGCTCAGGTGGCGATCCAGATCGCTCCACATTTGGAGGGAGACAGAGGTCCAAGGCAGCGTGTTGGTCGCGAGGCAGAGGTTTTCGTGCATAAGCATGCCAGTTTTGGAAGGGGCGTTGAGGACAAACGGTGCGGGCACACGTGAAGGGCCAATAACGGGGGCCTTCTCACTGGAAGCCGCGGGTTGAGAAATCGTAGTAGTATCGCGAGCGGGGGAAGCGTCCGGTTTCGATGGTCGCGTTGTCGACTCTTGCCATGAATTGAATAAGCGCCCCAAAGCAGCCAGTCCGTCGTCAGAAGGCGGGGCGTTGGGCAGACGCAAGGCGTTTCGTTGGAGGAACTGGGCTAAATCGGTCAACGTCGCGCCAGCCGGGGTGGCTTCAGTGAGGCCGATGGAAAAGTGCTTAAGGATGAAGTGCAGGAATCTCCGAGCTGCTGCCATGCGAATCTCGTGACCATCCCGCTCCAGTGCTGCACGCAAGGCGTGGGGTAACGCGTCCGGCGTCAGAGCCTCGTAGGCAACACCTTTGCCCGCAAGCTGGCTACGAGCCAACAGTAGCAGCGGCTTTTCGTGGAGCAGCGCTTCGAACTGTGTGGTGCTGGTCATGCAAGCCACCACATCTGCTGCCGCCAGCAAGCTGTTCAGGTTGACATCGCGCAGCACGCGGACCCGGTCATTCTCGATTGGCGAGTAATCCCGGTGATCCATGGGGTGCGGTTTGACAATGAGCGTGGCGTCCAGCGGGCGTAGGGCTTCTGTCAGCGCGAGAATAGCCTGCTCGGAGGAGTGGAAACCCGGCGCATGGATGCCCGCCCCCAAGTAGTCGCCCGGCACCAAACAACTGGCGGCGTCATGCTGTAAAGGGAACACGACCAGCTTACGACGGGTTGGGTTGTAACGCTGGTGGAACGCCTCGGGTTCCAGATACTCCGCCTGAGCATATTTCGTCTGGCGATTGCGCTGCGCCGCGGCTTGCGCGGCGAAAAACAAGTCGGTGTCCTGAGATGCCCGCAGGGCGTGGCTCAGCGTGAAGCTGCAATTCAACTCGGTCTGCCCTCCCTGTCCCCCCATTTCGATCATCAGGGTTCCGGGGAGCAGACCGCGCTCGATGACCCAACAAGGGCGGCCTTCTTGGAGCGCCATTTGTTGGAGTACGGCACTTTGCGGGAGGCTGTTGCCCCAAACCAGCACGACGACGGGTTGCAGTTCGTTGAGGACTGTGCGCAACACCTGCTGGCATGCGGCCAAACCCGCCTGGAATTCGGCGAGGTCGCGGTGATCCTGACCGGACCACGCGCGGTCACGTCGGCTTAGGGCGTTGGCCAGAACCGGCTCAAGGGTGATCGGTTCGGGTGGCACGGCGTAGGCCTGCGCGTAGCCTTGCATCCAGAGCGGGATGCAAATGGTGCGGATTTCGCGGTCGGCCGCCGGGGCGCTGCTAAGGAGCAACAACTCCATCCCGCAGCGGGCCAGTTCATCTTGGAATTGCTTCCACCAGCGGGAATTCTCCACATCGAGCGGCAGGAAACAGGAGGCGAGGCAGAGCGGGGCAGGCATGAGCAATGTGGTTCTATGCAGTGTTCAGGAACGCGTATGGAGTGCGCGCGCCTTCTGTGCCGCTTTCGGATTGTCCAAGCACTCCAGACCGGATCATGGCCTCAAGGGGCGATGCCATTCTGAGAATGTCCTGACCGTGTGATCGAGCGAGGGGGAGACTCTTGCGCGCACCAAGACTATGCGGGCGACGCGGGGTGAGAAGGCCCGAACTGACTTCCGTTTCGGTTGGGCGGCGCATGCGGACGGAAGCGGTTCAGGCCAGGGCGGGCTCTGCCGCGACGCCCTCATACAACCAGCGGAGGCTCCGCGCGATTTGGAAATCCTCAATCACGTCAATGTCCACGCCCGCCACTTTGCTGACCGGGAACTTGTAGGGCTTCGGCCCGAGGAAGTAACCGTCCCGCAGGATGGCTTCCTTGTCCCGCATGTAAAGGCCGTTGGTCACGCGGTAGATGTCGGGCAGGTGCTGGCTGATCGTGTGGTTGCGGTCCGCCTGGTAATTCAGCGGGCGGTCCGGCCACCAGAGATATTCCTTCACCAGATTCGCAGCGAAAAGCGAATCGTGCTTTGCCTGTTGAATCACCTGCTCGTGGTAGCATCGAAATCCCTCCTGGTATTCCGCCGGCGACATCAGCGGGACGACCACCGTCACCCACGCGATGTGTTCGTGGGGGATGTCTTTGACGATGCCGGTAATGACTTCGGAGAACGTGGCGTCATGGCCGCGGCACAGGTACGGGTCCCGGTGGTGGATGCTGACGCCATAGGGTTTGGCCAACGCCTGGAGGTTTGCCGAGTCGGTGCTGACGAAGATGCGCTCCGGCGGGAGGACGTCACAAAGCTGCTTGAGTTTCCACTCCAGCAGCGTCAGGCGCTCATCGAACGGTAACATCACCTTGTCTTTGATGCGGCTGCTGCCCTCGCGGACGGGGACGATGACGCCGAGGTCAAACGGGCAGTCCCCGTTGCCCCCAGACCGTCCCCAGGAGCCCAAGGCCAAGCCGGCGCCGGTCGCGTGGAACGGCGGGCGCGGCACTTCGCTGACCGGCGCAGTGGTGCTCATGGCGTGGCCGGGTTAGCTTCTGGCCGCTGCGACGGCGGAGAGATTCTCCCGTGCGAGATCGTTCGCCGGATCCAGCTTCAGCACGCGCTCGAAGCAGGCTTGGGCGGCGTTCAGATCGTTGGTCTTGAAGCAGCAGACGCCGAGGCGCATCAGCAGGTCGAGATTGTTCGGCTGGTCTTCCAGGGCGCGTTCCACGTACTCGCGGCTTTCATCGAAACGCTCGCGGGCAAAAAGGAAGCCGCTGTACAGACTGTAGCCGAGAGGATTGTCTGGGTTCAGCGCGATGGCGTGTTGGAAAATCGATTCGGCTTCCTTGTCTTGGCCGAGTTGCTGGTGGGTGAGGGCCAGTTGCAGGAAGACTTCGCTGTCGGCGGGGACGAGTCCGCCTGCCTTGACGAAGGCCAGGCCGGCGAGCTCGAATTCGCCGAGTTGATAGTGGAGGCTGCCAAGCGCGACCCACACATGGGCGTCTTGCGGGTCCACGTCTGCGGCTTGCTTCAAGAAGTCGCGGGCAGCGCCCAGTTCGCCGCGCTCGTACCATTCGTCGGCGCGGCGGAGGCACCAATCACGGATGGTGGCGATTTCGCGGCTGGCGCGCGGATTGGCGGTGGCGGCGGGATTGAAGTCGAGGACGAAGCCGTTTTGCGTCTTGGTCGGAGAGGAAGTGCTGGTTTTCATGTTGTCTCGTTTGCCCGGCTGAACCGGCAGCGGGCGGTTTTGGATTCGGCGCGGTCACCGCTGCCCGGTTAGCAGCGGCGGCAAATTTGGTTTTGGTTCGGTGACCGGGCGGGCCGATGTGGGGTCGGCCCGCCCGTGGAAGGAGCCAGCGGTCGCGTCCTTTGGACGGACGAAAATCGCTGGACAGCGTGTTATTGCAGCAGCCGGAGGACCGACTGCGGCATGGAGTTGGCCTGGGCCAGCATCGCGGTGCCGGACTGGACGAGGATGTTCTGTTTCGCGAATTGCGTGCTTTCCTCGGCCACGTCCACATCTTGGATGCGGGAACTGGCGGCGGTGAGATTCTCTTTGCTCACCATCAACTGCTCGACCGTCGAGTTCATGCGGGCCTGGTAGGCGCCGATGATCGCGCGGTCTTCGGAAAGCTTGGTGATCGCTTCCTTCACCTTGGTCAGGGCATCCTGAGCGTCGGCGCGGGAAGCCACGGAGGCGGTGATTGCGTCCGCGTAAACGGCATCGCCAAGGGTGATGCCCTGCATGGCGAAGGACACGCCTTCGGAATCAATCGTTACGTCCAGCGCGGTGCCGGAGAACAGGCTGACGCCATTGAAATCCTTGGTGGACGCGCTGGTGATGTATTCACTCAACTGCCCAAATTCGGTCTGGTACAGGGCGCGATCGTCGTCGGACTTGGTAACATCCTGCGCGAGGATGGACAGTTCGCTCATGCGGTCCAGCGCCTTGGCGATCTTCTTGAGATAGCCATCCTGCGTCTGGGTGTAAGAGATGGCGTTGCCCACGTTGTCGCGTGCCGCGTCGAGCCGGCGGATTTGCGCGTCCAAGCGGGAGGCGACCGCCAGGCCAGCGGCGTCGTCGGCTGGATTCACAATCTTGCTGCCGGAACTGAGGCGCGCGAGCGACTTGCTCAGCATGGACTGGTTGGTTTGCAGGTTATGCGAGGAAACCTGAGCACTGATGTTGGTATTAATGATCATAGGACGGACGGTTTGACGGTTTTACTGGACTGGGGACGACGGCGTTGCAGGCGTCGGCGGGGACTTCGGTTTGGGTTGCGTGGCCAGACGGAACGGGACTTTCGGCAGCGGCGCCCGGGGACGGGTCAGCGCGGCTTGGTTGCTGCGTTGGATCTCCTCGTACACTTCGCGACGATGAACGGGCACATCGGCCGGGGCATCAATGCCCACCTTCACCACCTCACCTTCCACGCGAACGATCTTCACGTGGATGCGCCCATCAATCACGATGCTTTCGCCGGTTTTGCGGGAGAGTATTAGCATGGCAGGCGTGGTTGAGGTTATTCAGCGGCGGCCACCGGCAACGGGTGTTGCACGGAGTACTCGCCCGCGTTGGAGATGACCACCTGCTTGCCCGTGGCGGTGTGGCGGTTCAGCACGATCGGCCCCTTGAGATTGACCGTGGCCCGGTTGGGGCCATGGACGGTCACGATGTTCAGGAGCTGCACGTCTTCGGGCGATTGAATGCCCAGGAACTCCACGTCCGGCTGCGGGAGATTCGGGCGATAGTCCGGCACGACGACAAACGGGTCGACCACGACAAAGGCCAAGGCGGGATTGTTGCGCACTTCCAGCCAGCGGAACGGTTCTTCCCCGGGGTTGGTGATGAGCACGTAGTCTTTTATCTGCTCAAACCCCAACAGCCCCATCGGAAGCTTCAGTCCGTGGCTGGTGGCCTTTTCAGGCGTTTCCGTTAATGTCGGGCTATCGCATTTCATTCCGCGGGACGTTTAGCAGTGGATATGCCAGCACCGGAAACGAATCCACCCGACTTGTTAAGTCTCATTCCATCAACGTTCTAGCGCATGCCGAGGAATTGGCGGGGGCTGCGCATCACTCGCGTGCAAGTTGCGCCCGGCAAAAACGACAGGGGCGCGGAGAAAATTGCCCGGTGGGTTCGCCGGTCGCGAAGTCGTATGAATCAGAGAAGTTGGCGAGGAGTAGGCAACACGACCGGCCCAAGCATCAATCTGGAAGATCAAGGAGAGACAACCCTATCCGCCCCGTTTCCGGAGGAGAATTGGCACACCTGACAACTGCTGCATGCCGCAAGGCAGATGACCGCCGGTCAGCCACAAATAGAGATCACGCCCTTCTGCGTCGTGCCGTTCATGAACCAGATAACGACCCGCGCGCTCGACGTGTTGCGCCAGACGATGTCCGGCTTGCCGCCCCCATTGAAATCGCCGACCGCCCGCGGCACCCAGTTGGCGTCACCCGACCAGAGCGCCGCCATCCCGGTGGAAGTGGTGCCGTTCATGAACCATACGATCACTCGGCCCGTGGCGCTGTATCGCCAAATGACGTCCGGTTTGCCGTCGGCGTTGAAGTCACCAGCCGTTACGGGCCGCCAATCGACATCGCCCGACCAGAGTGTGACCGTGCTTGAGGTGTTCGTCCCGGTCATGAGCCAGCCTCAAACACCGCCGAGTATCCCCATGACACGAACGCCGATGCCGAGCTTCCGGAAGTCCACGGATAGGCGATGCCTGCGGCGGCGGTACCCGTATGTACGATCAGACAGGCCAGGTCGGCTTTGTTTTTTTTGCGCAGCACCGACACCGTATCGAGTTGGCCATCTGCGGCGTTCCGGCGACGGGAAAGGTTGGTGGCCAAGTATCCGCTCTCGGTGTAGGCGACTTCGACGCGTTGTGCCAGTCTGAGAGCCTGTTTGAAAAGTCTGCGCGGCGCGAAGGGAACTTCTGTTGGAGTGCGCCCGTCCCCGGGCGCAGCAACGTTGAAACGACGACGGGGATGGTCATTGCGCAGGCGCATGAAAGACTCACGTGGCTGCGCCCGAGGACGGGCGCACTCCGGCGAGGAGATTCCAAACAGGCTCTGAGAGTCACCCCGATCTGACTGATGTTGTACGCCAGGTTCGCTGAGGCGATTGAAGCGTTGATCAAGGCAGCAATGCCGGTGTCGCCACCATTGGCGTTCTTGGCGGCCGTAGTGTAGGCAATGAGAAAGTCCAAGGTTGTGGCAGCGTCCGCGGTCGCGGGCAACTCCATGGCATCACCCGACGCGGTGGGCGCAGGCAAGTCTGAGCCGCGCGCTCGCGGGACTGACGTTTCGCTGCGACACCTCGGGACGGATCGCTCGGCGGCGGCATCTCGTTCCCCGGCGAGGCATTGGTCGAGTAGGCGTTGGGGGCAAACACTCGTCAGTGCTTTCGGGAGGCTCAGAATCTGATGTTGGCCGCATCGGGGGGCAACCCTCACGGCGGCTTGCCAGACGGGCAAGCCGGCGGGCAAGGGATTCGCCGTAGCCGTGAGGTCTTTTATGGCGGCGGCCGAATCCGCCGCCCCTTGGCTGCGCGCGAAAGCCTCGCCCACGCCGCACGGTGGCGACCACGTCGGATCCAGTTGCGTGACCCGATGCTTGTCGTTACCCGCGTAGCGGACCTGGAATCAACCACGCTGCGGGAAGAACATCGTCCCGGCAACCGCATCGTTCACGTCGGAAAGCACGACGTCACTACCGGGTTCGTCGTCGGCTGCGCCAAATATCACTCCGCTGTGTTCGTCCAGAAGGTCGTGGCGAACGACCCCGATCGACACGGAATCACCATTCAAGAGCCTGACGTGGAATTGCCCCGTGGCTCCGCCAGAAACATCGAAAGCCTGTTCCCGAAGCAACGTTTGAAACGACACAGACTCTTGCTGCAATACCGGCACAGCCAAGGGAGACAGGTTAAGTGAGGGCGCAAGGTTCGTCTGAATCGGTTGCGTGACAGTGACAGTTTCCTTTGCGCCACCCGGCACCGTTGCAACAACGGACTGAGTCAGACCACTTTGGGGCGGGGCGGTGAGGGTCTTACGCGGAAGAGATGGGATTCTCCCCAACCACCCCAGAATGGGCGGCAGGCAACAGCGATCCCGATCGGTTCCCGGCGGTGTTTCACGCCGCACAACTGGACCGTGCGCAGTCCATCGCTCACGGTCCATCACCGGCTTATCGGTGCGTCGGGCTGCAACTTGAGCGAAAACTACGTTCGCGCCTCGTGCGGCGCGCGTCATTTCGCGGGACGTTTCGCCTACTGCAGGTAATCCA
This sequence comes from uncultured Verrucomicrobiota bacterium, assembly GCA_964634255.1. Lineage (GTDB taxonomy): Bacteria > Verrucomicrobiota > Verrucomicrobiia > Limisphaerales > MWDV01 > MWDV01. The sequence continues at coordinate 9,060 of CAZWJC010000048.1, forward strand.
TCAAAGACATGCGCATGATCCCCGCGCCGCTCTGGAGCGCCGCGCTATAGGCTGTCTGCGCCTGATTCAACTCCACGATGGTCTGAGCCAGATCGGCATCCACCTCACTGGATATCCTTTGATCCAGCGAGAGGGAGCGGGTCTCGGCCAACTTGGCCGCCGACTCCAGCCGGGTCTGAATCGCACCGTTGCTCCCGAGATGGTAGATGAAATTGTCTTCGTCGCGCAGCAATGCCGGACGGTCCGTAGTTTCGATGGCCTCGGTGTCGCCGGCGAGCAGGTGGTTCTGGAACGAAATCAGATGGTTGAAGAAATCCGCGCCCGACCGACTGTCGGCCACCAAACCACGCGGACCTGTGCCTGTGGTGTTAACCCCCGGCACGTCCACGGCCAGCGCCACGCCAGAATCAATGTCCGCCGCGGCCACACTCGTGTTCCCGGTGTACGTCACCGCCGTCACGTGACCGTCCGCATCGGCGGTCACCGTGAAAGGTTTCGTGTCCGAGTTTGTGCCGGCAAACAGGTACTGGCCGCCGTACTTTGAATTCATCAACTCGGCCGCCTGCTGGGTCAGCTGTGAAACCTCCCCCGCATACACTCGCAATTCCTCGCTCGTCCGCATGCCACCTGCCAGTGTGGCCAGTTCGCCCACCCGGTCTGAAATCTTCTGTAGCGCGCGCAGGGTATCGTAGGCCGCGGTAGCGCGCTCCTTCAGGCTGGTAATGTTGTCGGCGTATTGCTCGGTGGTGCGGTTTTCGGCCCGCAACGCCATCGCCCGCTGGATCGCGGCGGGATCATCCTCGGGCGACATCACGCGCTGGCCGGTCGCCGCCTGGTTCTGGAGGCGATATTGCCGCGCCGTCAGTGTGCCCAACTGCCGGACCAGATTGTCGGTGTAATTGTTGCCGGTGACGCGCATAGGCTAAATCCGAAATCTGAGACTCGAAATCCGAAGGCTCGCACCGGCCAGAACCGCGCGCGTGCCGCTTTGCACTTTGTATCGCTTACTGTTCGCCTGGCAGTTCACGCGTCGTGTCTTCCTTCTAGCGGCCGAGGTTGACCACGACGTCGAGCATCTGGTCCACCGCGCTGACGATACGGGCCGAGGCCTGATAAGCCTTCTGGAAGCGGATCAGGTCGGCCATTTCTTCATCCAGCGACACGCCGCTGACCGAGTCGCGCTGTTTTAAAAGCAGGGCCTTCACCGCTTCGTGATCCGCCAACTGATTGTTGGCATCGGCCAGTCCGTTACCAAGGCTGGCGACTGTCCGTCCATAGGCACTGCCAAAAGGCTGGTTGCCGAGCCCCGCGAGGGACGTATCGGCCAGGCGGGCTAACGCCAGTGCCACCGTGTTGTCGCCAACGGCGCCGGGAGTGCCGGCGGCCTGAATCAGCGAAGGATCGTCCTTCAGCGTCCTGCTCACGCTGATAGACGCCGCGTCCGTGCCGGTGAAGAAGTCCGCGCCGGTGCTGCCCGTCAGGCTGTAACCGGTGCGATGAACCGCATTGACCTCCGTAATGAGGGCGGAAGCCAGCGTGTCCAAATCGTCCTGCAGGGTCTTCAGCACGCCGTCGCGTGCGTCAATCCGGCCCTGCATCGTGCCGCCCGTGAGATCGAGCGAAGCGCCGGCGGTCGCCGTGCGCACCAGCAACTGCCCGTTGCCGGCATCAAAAGTCTGCAATGTGTCCAACACGTCGCGTCCCGCCACCACGACCACCCCGCCGATGCTCACGCTGAGGTCCGTGCCCGACCCGTCTATGTTGGCGGTCTCGATGTTGACGAGCTTGGCCAGCTCCTCCAGCCGTTGCTCGCGCAAATCCCGTAGATCATTAGCCGGCCCGCCGCCGAACTCGGCGTCCGAGATCCGGTCGTTGAGCTGTGCGATCGTGCTCAAAAGCTGGTTCGCCGCCGTCACATCTGCGCTCAAGGCCGTGTCCAGCGACGCACTCAAGTCATCCAGCCGCTCGGCGGTTTGATTGAACCGCGACGCCAGACTCTCCGCCTGGCTGATCAGCAATTGCCGGCTCGTCAACGACGTGGGCGTGGTTGCGACACTTTGGAACGCGTTGAACAAACTCGTCAGATCATCCGCCAGCCCCGTCGTCGCCGTGGCATCCGAAGTCGCCGACGTGCTATCCGCCGTGCGATCGTACACCTCGCCCAGACTACTTTGCGCCGACTGCAACGCATTCTGCTTCGCCTCCCAGAAGCCGCCCACGCTCAGTTCGCCGCGGACCTGCCCGTCCAAGAGCGTATCCCGGATCTGCTGGATGCCCGCAATCTCGACGCCCGTACCCTGCGAACCGATGGACGTGGAGAGCGCGGCGCTGGTCTGGAGATCGACACGCTGCCGGGCGTAAGCGCGGTTGTTGACGTTGGCCAGGTTCTGCCCTGCCACTTCAACCGCGGTCTGCTGCGCCTGCAAGGCGCGCGTGCCCATATTCAATGTGCCGAATAAGCCGAGCATGATCTTATCCGATGGCGTTGTAGAGGGCGCTGGGCGGCAGGCCGACACCGAGCACGCGTCCGGCCTCCGTGTAAGTCCCCGCCGGAGAGCTGGGGATCAGCGACGTGATAAACCGCTGCATCAAATCCACCACCCGGCTGAGCAGCAGGTGATTCTGGCGGGCGCGCTGTTGCACCCGCGCCAGCAACTCATTGTTCTCCTGCACGAGCGCGTTGAGGAGCGGGCGGTAATCCGCCGGCAACTGGGGCACGATGACCGCAAAAGGCGCGTTCTCCGGGAGATTGAGCTGGCGTGCTACGTGCCGTTGGCGCTGCTCCCGCTCATTGCGGGCCGCGGCGATGGCCTCAGCCTGGGCATTGATGCCGGAGGTGCTGACTACAAGGTCCTGGGCTTGGCGGCGCATGACCAGTTCCTGCTGCTGTTCCAGGAGGGCGAGCATTTCGCCGTACTCCTTCAACTCTTCGCGCAGGGCTTCAACGAGATTCTGGACAAGGTGATTCATGGGCGATGGGCGGAAACGACTTCAACTCCGCAGTCACGAGAGAAACATTTCGGGGCCGATGCGGCGACCGGGGCATCGGTAGAAAGGGATCGGGCAGCCGCGCCGCCGACCGACGGGGCGGGCGACGCCGCCGGAACGGCATTCGGTCCGGTCGGAGCTGTCCTGCGGAGCTGGCTGCCGAGCTGGTGCTCGAGCGATTGAGCCAGACCGAGATTGCCGGACTTGGAAATACTCTCCGCGAGCTGGTTCGTGACCATGTCACGGTAAATGCCCGCGGAGGTGGAATTATCGGAAAACTTGGATTGAATGACCGTCTTCTGGGTCTCCTGCAGAATCTGGCGCAGGAGCAAAGCCTCAAAGAGCCGCGCCCCCTCGGCGATCTTCTGCGCCTGCGTGAGACTCGCGTTCCCGGCCAATTGCTCGGGGGCGATGTCCGCGGCGGGACGCGTCGGGGTGAGGGTGGCGATTTGCATGCTCAGCGGATGACGAGTTCGGCCTGCAAGGCGCCGGCCTGTTTCATGGCTTGGAAAATGGCCATCATGTCGCGCGGGGTCACCCCGAGCGTGTTCAAAGCCGAAGCGACTTTCTCGACGGTGGGCATTTCGGGCAAGGCCATCATGCCGGACTTGCTCTCCGTCACATCGGTCTGCGTGCTGGGCGTCACCGTGGTTTCGCCGGTGTTGCTGAACGGCGCGGGCTGCGAGACGTTGAGCGTCGAGGCCACGTTGATCGTGATGTTGCCGTGCGAGACGGCGCAGTTGGAAATCCGAATGCGCGAGGTCGCCACAATGGTGCCGGTGCGCTCATTGATGATGACGCGGGCGGGCGTGTCCGGGGTGACCTCGATGCCTTCGAGCCGCGCAATGAAATCCACGGCTGAGGCTTCCGCCCCGTCCGGGAGGCGGACCTGGACGGTGGTGGAGTCCACGGCGTGGGCGGCGTTGGTGAAGAGCGTGTTGATAGCTGCCGCGAGTCGTGCGGCGGAGGTGAAGCTGGGTTCGCGCAGTAACAGCTCAATGGCGCTGTCCCGCACGATCTCGGTCGCGATTTCGCGTTCGACAAGCGCGCCGCCCACGATTTGCCCCACGGTCGGATGGTTCTTGGTGACGGTCGCGCCGCCACCGCCGCCTTGTCCTGCGGAGAATCCGCCCACGGAGATCGGCCCCTGCGCCACCGCATAGACCTTGTTGTCCGCCCCGAGCAACGGCGTCTGCATCAGCACGCCGCCTTGCAGGGACTTGGCGTCCCCCATCGAAGCGAGATGCACGTCCAGCCGGGCGCCGGGCTTGATGAAAGCGGGGATGTCTGCGGTGACCATGACGACCGCCACGTTCTTGGCGGAAAGCGTCGCGGACGGGACATTGATGCCGTAGCGCTGAAGCATGTTGGCGATGGTCTGCTTGGTATAGACGGGGTCTTTGTCGCCGTCACCCGCAAGTCCGGCAACGAGCCCGTAACCGACGAGCTGGTTGTCGCGCGCACCGGAAACCATCACGAGATCGCGGATACGCACCCCGGCGTTGGCAGCCGGTGCGAAGGCCGAGAGCAGAAGCAGGATCAACGCGAGGCCGGACGCTGGGTGCAACTCGATCCGGCGCGAGTTCTGGGTTAAGAAACCCACACCCGTCAAGCGGGCCAGCGAAGGCCAGCGAGAGGTGGAGCGACGCTCGCACGAGGCCGGCAGCTTTTGGCTGGCGCAGCCGTGGCGGGTGTTGGGAGTCAATTTGCGCGGGACGAGTGGCATAGTTCAGAAGGGAGCGACTTTATCCCAGATCTTGTGGAACCAACCTTTGCGCTGACTGTCGCTGATCGTGCCCTTGGAGATGATCTGGATCGTGGCGTCCGCGATGTTGTAGCTATAGATCGTATTGTTCGCGAGCACGTCCTCCGGCCGGACAATGCCGTGCAGAACCATGGTTTGCTTCTCCCCGCCAACGGACGTTTCACGGCGTCCCTCAATCACCAGATTCCGATTCGGTAAAACGTCCATCACTTGAACCGCAGCGCGGGCGCTGAGTTTCTCCGAGTTGTTGATCGTGCCGCCGCCGGTAAAATCACTCTTGGAGTTGAACTTCAAGGCCGGCATCTGACCGCCTTTGGTGAGGAGCCCGCTGGCCATGGGACTGTAGAAGAACGTCTCCAGGTTGGCATCCATGCCGGATTCCTTGGCCGTGGCGGTTTTGTTGTCCTTTGAGGACGATGTGCTTTCCTGGACGAGGATCGTGAGGATGTCGCCGATGCCGGTGGCGCGCTTGTCAGCGAACATCGGCTTGGAGACGTCATCCTTCCATAGCGACTGCGCCGAGGCAGCCTCCGGCAAAAGCGTCAAGGCGAGTAAGGACGCGCACAGCAGGCCCATTTTGGAGGCCGGGCTGGCCGGCTGGGAAGCTTCGCAACCCAAAGAGCGGATCTGCAGAGCGATGCTTCGGGTTCCGTGGCTGGAAATCGGGGCCTGCCGGGGCATCAGCCCGAACGCGACCGGGCGGCCCCAGCGGATCTTCACAGCGAGCGGCGCGTGGGCCGCAAGCCCGGGGCTGGCGTCGGTATTGAGCCGTTCAGAGCGAAACGAGAATGGTTTGTTCATCGAGCACCTTTCCGGTGAGATCGCGCCGCGAGAAGAGGTTGCGGGCACGGATGGTTTGACCGGGAGCGCCATCTTCGAGCGCTTCGACCTTGAGAGAGACTTGCAGCGCGCCGTCCTGGACGCGGGCCTCGGCGAACTGCCCCCGGCGGATGACGGGGCGCAGCTTGACGGACCGGGCGAGCAACGGCGTGCCGGATTGAAGCGGCTCGGCCAGCTCCAGCGTGGCATCGCCGGCCGTAAAATCGGCGAGCGTGTCGCGCACGGTCAACACATCACGGCGTTCCCGGGCGATGTCCGCATCCACCACGAGCTGTCCTTTCTTTACGGCTGACTTGGCAACCCACACCTCGCGCCAAACCTTGGCCTGCAAGCAAGCCTGCCACGTCCCGAGGCTTTCCCGGGTGGTCGTCGGACCCTGCCCGGAGTGGGCTTCGACAAAGAGTTCGAAACGGAGAATGAAGGACGGCGTCACACCCGTGTTCGGGAGTTCCGTGACCTTCACTGAAAGCACTTCATCCGGCAAGTTGCGGGTGACCCACGGGCGCGTGAGCCGGAGTTCCAGCTCGCCCTTTTCCTTGACGTATTCCTGTTGGAGCGCGGCGGTGAGCAGCGGCAGGAGATCGGCTTCGCTGAAGGCGCGTTCGCGCCGGGTGATACGCACGACCTCGGCGCCGGCCCAGTTCGAGCAAACGAGGTCGGGTGCAGCTGCCCGCAGGAGCTCGGCGAGCTGCGCCCGGTTCAAAACGGCGAACTTGCCGAACGCCGGCGCGCTCCCCAAACGCACCTCCGGCATCGCGGCGTCGGACACAACCAGATGGCGAAGGTAGATCCCTTCGCTGTCCACGCTCGCGGTGGCGTTGAGTCGAAAAAGTGAGGGTTCGTCGCCGGCAAGCAGGCGTGGCACGAACCCTCCGCCCAGGCAGGCGAAAAGCAGGAACAAATAAACAACCCGACACCGGAAGTCCGATACTCCACACCCACGACGGCCGCGTGTCAGACCGCGGTGGGTGTAGGAGTTCGGGGTTGGGTGGGCAGTGCGGGTCATGAGAGGGTGTAGGGCTCAGTTGTTTCCCGGGGTCGCGGCGACCGCGGGGGGAAAAGACAAGGGCTCGCCGCCGGCAAGCAGGCGTTTGGGTGCGAACCCCCCGCCCACACAGGCGGTAAAGTGGTGGAAGTGCGACGCGTGCAGCGCAAAGGGCGAACGCAGCGGATGGGGCATTCGGGCTTCGGCCTTCGGATTGCGGGTTTCGAGTTTCATTAGCGGCGCAGGTTGTTGCTTTGTTGCATCATCTCGTCGGCCGCTTGCACAGCCTTGGAGTTCACTTCGTAGGCGCGCTGGGCCAGGATCAGATTCACCATTTCCTCGACGACCTTGACGTTGGACATTTCGAGGCTGCCCTGCACCAGGGTGCCAAAACCGTTTTCGCCGGGATTACCTTGCTCGGGCGCGCCGGAGGCCTTGGTTTCGCGGTAGAGGTTGCGACCCATGCTGTCCAGACCGCCCGGGTTGTTGAAGCGGACGAGTTGCACGCGGAAGTTGGCGAGCGCGGTGCCGTTCGAGCCGGTGTAGGTCACTTCGCCGGTGGAAGAGATCGTGATGTTGGTCGTGCCGGCGGGGACGGCTTGGAAGCCGCCTTGCAGGGGCAGTCCATCGCTCGTGACGATCGTGCCGTCGGACTTGGTCTTCAGGGCGCCGTCGCGGGTGTAAGCGCGGGTGCCATCCGCCAACTGGACTTCAAAGAAGCCGTCTCCCTGAATGGCGACGTCGAGGCGTTCGCCGGTGTGGGTGAGTTCGCCGTTGGTGAAGATGCGGGAGGTGGCCACCGGGCTGGAGCCGTTGCCGATCTGGATGCCGGTGGGCACTTCGTTGCCCGCGCCTTCTTCGGCGCCGGGGGCGCGCGTGGTCTGGTAGAGGAGTTCTTGAAACTCGATCTTCGCCTTCTTGAAGCCGTTGGTGTTGACGTTGGCGAGGTTGTTGGCGATGACGTCCAGGTTGAGTTGCTGGGACTGCATCCCGGCGGCGGCGGAGTAAAGGGCGCGTAGCATGGCGGGTGGGGGTGGTCGCTACGAGTTGCCGCTCAGTTCGGTGATGGTTTTCCCCATCCGCTCGTCTTGCGACTGGAGCACTTTTTGGTTGGCCTCGAACATGCGCATGGCGGTGAGCAGGCTGGCCATCTCGAGCGTGGCGGAGGTGTTCGCGCCTTCCAGGTAGCCCTGCCGCACTTGCGAGGTGAGGCTCTTGCTGGTTTGGAGATTGGGGTCGTTGGCGAGGAACAGGCCGCCGCCGGCACTGGTGAGCAACTTGGGCTCGTTGAATTCGGCGACGCGCAGGCGGCCTTTCATATCTTCGCCCTGGCTGATTTCGCCGGTGGCCGACACGGTGATGGGCTCGGAGTTGTTCAGGTCAAACTGGATCGGGCCGCTGTCCCCTTGCACGGCATAGCCTTGCTTGGTGACGAGCTGGCCCTGGGCGTTGAGCTGGAATTCGCCATCGCGGGTGTAGGCCATCTGGCCGTTGGGCATTTGCACTTCAAAGAAACCCGGCCCTTCGAGGCCGAAGTCGAGGCTGTCGCCCGTGGGCTTCAGCGCCCCTTGCTGCAGGCTGACAGCGGAGACGGCCTTGGGAATCACGTATTGCGCGTTGTTCACGCCGTTGATGGGCATCGCCCCCGCGGCGATTGAATTAAAAGAAACGTCTTGCTTGCGGTAGCCGGGCACGTTGCCGGAGGCAAGGTTCTCGGTGATGATCTCCTGCCAACGCGACTGCGCGTTCATCGCGGCGGCTGCTTGATAGAGACTCACATTCATTCGGACGCTTGCTGAGCAGTGGATATGCCAGTGGCTGAAAACCTTGTTTTCGTGGGGATTCTGCGGCCCACCTCCCGTTGCTGGAAAAACCTACCGGGCTTAATTGCAGAATTTGCCGGATCAAGAAACGACCGGAGGTCAACTTGGCGGTTTGAGTGCCATGATACTCCCGACGAAAGCCGGGGCTTTGACTTCCCTGAACTACGGGTGGAGACGGTTGGTCGTCCATGCTTCAGCGTGTCGGGGCTGGCTCGGCTCGCCAAAACTCGGATTGCGAACAAAGGCCGGTTGGGGAGTCGACGGATCACTCCCGCGGCGGGAGTGGCGCTCGAGGACATTGGAGGAGTGACTAAATGGCCTCCAGTGTTCCGCGGTCGGAATCAGACCTTCGCGCTGCCGGGTTCGTAAACGCAGGCCAGCTCAATGGTCTGGCCGCAGGTGCATTGGATGCGGATGGCTGAAACCATGTTGCCGTCCCGTTCCACCGTGACACGCGGTTCGCAGACGGCCGAGGCTGGTCGGGGCGTGAGGTGCGGAGCAGCAGGACGTGGCTCGGAGGTCACCAACGGTTGAAAGGGTTGGGGCGTAACCTCGGGCTTCAGGACGGTCACCCGCACGTCGGGGCGACGGCCGTCGGGCATCGGAGCCGCGGTGAGCGGAACAAAGGAATCAGCGCGGCTGTCTTTCATAACCCAGTGGCGCCGGTTGCGGCGGTTTCCAATCGGGAGTTGGGATCGGAGACTTTCAGCATGACCGTAACCCGCCGATTGGACTCGGCGGTGGGCTGCTGGTCAGGCATGGGTTGCGTGTCAGCAAAGCCGGCGACCTTGAACACCTGGCTCGGATTTACGCCGTTACCGACCAGTTTGCGGCGGGCAGCGTTGGCGCGTTCCGTGGACAGCTCCCATTTGCTGTGCGCTTCGCGACCGGAAAGCGGTCGGGCTTCAGTATGCCCCTCCAGTTCGATCCGAAACGTTGAGTAACGCGAGATTTCCCATGCCAACGTGGAAAACACCCACCCGCCGTACGTCGTAAAGGCGTCGGAGTCTGCTTCGAAGATAGGTTTCTGCGAGCGGTCGAAGACGTTGATGCGCAGCCCGTCCCCCAGCATCTCAAGCTGCACGCTCTTCTGGCTGTCTTCGCTTTGCTGGAGCATTTTGGCCAGGTCTTCCGTGATTTTCTTGATCATGGACATCTCAACGGCCGAAACGGACGAGAAGTCACCTTTGGACTGAGAGCTCGACGAGGAGGGGTTGTCGTTGGGGATGATGCCCACGGATTCCTTGGTGACGGCCGCGAAGGGGTTGCGGAAGGCGCGTTCGACCGCGTCCTTGATCTTGGCGTCCTGCGCAGTCAGCCACAGGCACAGGAACAGCGCCATCATGGCCGTAACGAAATCCGCGTAAGCGACTTTCCAGGACCCGCCGTGGTGACCGCTATGTTTCTTGGCCATGGGGAAGCCTATTTACCGCCCGGTTTGAGCGCCTTGAACATCGCTTCCATCTCGTCCGCGCTGGGGCGCAAGTCGGAGGGTAGCCCGCGGCGGCCCAATTCGACGGCTGTCACGGGGGCCATGCCGCCGGCAAAGCCGGTGACACACGCCGCAATGCACTTCGTGAAGTCCAGCTCCGCTTCGCCAATGAACTCCAGGTTCGTCGCCAGCGGGCCGAGGAAACCGTAGGCCAACAGAATGCCGAGGAACGTGCCCACCAGCGCGGCGGCCACGTGTTCACCGATCATCTCCACCGGACCGGAGATCGAGGCCATCGTGATCACAATGCCCAGCACGGCCGCCACGATTCCGAAGCCGGGCATGGCGTCCGAGGTTTTGGTCAGCACGTTTACGGGAGCGTGATGCTCGCTTTCCATTCGGTCGATCTCTACGTCCAGCAGCACGCGTAACTGGTCGGGCTTGATCTTGCCGTCAATAATCGGGCGCAGGCTGCCACAGAGGAACTCCACGGCGTGATGATTCGCGGAGAAGACGGGGTAGCGTTTTAGGATCGTGCTGTTACCGGGGTCCAAGACGTGTTCCTCGAGCGCGATCATGCCGTTGCGCCGTCCGATGAGGAACAGTTCATACAACACCTTGAGCAGCTCCTCGTACGACGCGCGGCTGTGCGGCGCACCCTTGAGACACACAGCGAGCCCTTTGAGCATGTCCATGAGGACCTTCTTGGGCGACATGATAATGAGCGCGCCCAACGCGCCGCCACCGATGATCACCAGTTCGTTCGGATGCCAGAGAGCCCCGACGTGGCCGCCGCCCATCATGAACCCGCCGATGACGCACAGGACGACGATGACGCTGCCGATGATGATGATCATTTGGCGGAAGAGGATGCGGCCAGTTGACCGGCTACGCCGGACTCGTAGCGGTGCAGGTAACCGCGAATGGCCAGGATGGCTTGGGCGTGGATTTGGCAGATGCGGGACTCGGTCACACCAAACACTTCGGCAATTTCCCGCAGGTGCAGGTCTTCGCCGTAGTAGAGGGCGAGCACTTTGCGCTGCATTTCAGGCAACTGCTTCAATCGCGCCAGGATGACTTCCTTCAGTTCGCGGCGGGAAACCTGATCCACTGGATCATCTTCGTCCGGACCGGCCACGACTTCGTAGAGACTGCCGGCTTCTCCGCCTTCGGAAGGGCAGGCGGCATCCAGACAGACGAACGACGCCGGGCGGACTTCGTCCAGCAAATCTGTGTATTCGTTCAGGGTCAGCTTCATGGCTCGAGCCATCTCCACGTCCGTGGGCGTGCGGCCGAGCTTCTGTTCCAGCTCCAGCAGAACTTGCTGAATCTTGCGAGCCTTCTCGTGAACCGTGCGCGGCACCCAGTCCATGCGGCGCAGTTCGTCGAGCATTGCGCCCCGAACCCGCAGCCGGGCATAGCTTTCAAAGGAAGCGCCGCAGGCGGGATTGTAGTTGCGCAAGGCCTGCAGCAATCCGACCAAGCCAGCACTGTTCAGGTCATCTTCATCCACGTGATCCGGCAGGGTCATGGCCAGCCGGCCGAGGACCGAGCGGACGAGGGGCAGGTATTGCTCGATGAGGGCGTTTTCCGTATGGGTGTCGGCCTGTTGATGGTAGCGCTGCCAGAGTTCCTGGGCGGTGGGTTTGACTTCCACCTTCGGGGCGGACGGAGGATCGAGCGTGGCGCAGGCAGGGTTGCTCATAATTCAAGTCACTTGGCAGGTTTGGGAACTGCGGCCGCTTTGGCCGGAGCGTTACGACGGTGCTCCAGGGCTTCGCGGAGACCCCGCATCCAAACCCGCGTCCACCACCGGGTGAGCAGCGCGGCCACCAAAGCCGCCGCGCTTGCGCGCCACAGGGACTGCGGCCATGGACTCTGACTTGCCATTCCGAACCCTGTACCGATCAGAAACCCGACGATTGCACCTAAAATCATCAACGCTTTCATGCGATACAGGACTCCGCTAAGCAGATGATTTGCCAGCACGTGAAAAGGCCCGGAAAGAGCCGCGAAACGGAGGATTATCGGGGAATTCCCGAGGGAAAGAATTGCTCGGGAGACGCGGCGCGGAACTCTCCCGGTATTTTTTGCCCGCCGCTCAAGAAGCGCACGATGCAATTTGTGCCGAAGATGAGATTCCACAGCTTGACCCGGCGGCGCTCTTCATCGACATGGGTGAGAATCACGTCCGCTGGCCGCAATGGCTCGAACGCCTGCCATTGCTCCACCAACATATTGCTTTCGTAAGCGGCGTTCAGGACCAAGTGGATGTGAGGGGAAGGCAGCGACGCGACTTGGCTCCGAAGCGCCGTCATCCCCGCTTCATCGTGCGGATCGGCGCCCGGCAAGTCCACGAACAACAGCTCTGCCCTCAGATCGGGCTCGGACCAGAAGCGTTCCACCGGTACCCCCAGCATTTCACAATGCAGGGAGAGGTATTCGGATGTGTTGGCCGCGCCGGCATCCAGTCGCCAAACTCGTGCGGTTCGGTCCTGAGTCAAGACCGCCTGCGTCAGCCATTTGCAGAGCGCTGTGGTCTTGCCCGAGCCGGGCGGTCCCACGAAGACGTGCGGGCGTGCCGGGCGGCTTGTTTCCTCCAGAGGCGGAGGATTTCGCCACACGGAGGCCAGCACCGCCGTCACTGCCGACCACTCAGCTTCAAGTGAATCCGGGGGGGGGCCGCCATTCCGGACGAGAACCAGGGTTTGCAGCCGGTCTGCAAAGGTCGGCAGCAGCCCCATGGCTTCCAGCCACGCGATGCTGGGCCAACGGGAGGCGTTTGGATGAGAGACACTCGGAGCGCAGGCTGTCTCCCTCCACAGTGGGTTTGGCGTCACCGGTTCCCCGGTTTGGCTGAAGGCTGATTGGGGAAGGGTGGCTGCTGCGACTGGCAGCCGGTCGGCGACCGACAATTCGGGTTCAGGCACGCCGGCTAGAACCTCGACCCGACGACGCCCCGGCAACAGCCTGGCCATGCCTTGCGCGGGCACGGGGCGGACGCTCAAGACCACCGCTTCGGGGCCGAGTTCAGCTTGGATCTGGACCAGCGCCGCGGCAGGGGTATCGGCGATGAACGAGACCGTTCTCACGCCGCTTTATTCCAAGTGAGGGATCACCGCCGCATTCTGAACCTGCACCCGGGCAGGGACTTCGGCGTACGAGAGTACTGCGAGATCGGCAAAGGTGCTTTCGAAGAATCGCCGGAAGGCCAGACGCAACTGCGGTGCGCAGAGCACGACGGGTTGCTGGCCAGTGGCGAGCATCTGTTGGGCGAACTTCGAGAGCGCATCCATGACATGCCGTGCCAGCCTGGGTTCGATCACCAAAGCCACTTCCGTGGCCGATTGACGCACGCCCTGAGCCAGTTGCTGCTCCAAGCGAGGATCAATCGTGATCGCGCGCAAATGGCCGGCGTCACTTTGGAACGGCTTGGCAAGCTGCGCACCGAGGGCGCGACGGGCGAACTCCGAAAGCTCGTCTGGGTTCTTGGTCAACGGCGCGAAATCGCTGACCTTTTCCAGAATGCCAGCCAGATTGCGGACGGAGATGCCTTCAGCCAACAGGTTTTGCAGGACCCGCTGGACCTGACCCACGCTCAACTGGGCGGGAATTAACTCGTTAACCACGGCTGGGTGGGTCTGTTTCAAGTGATCCAACAGCGCTTGCACGTCCTGACGCGTCAGAATCTCATGTGCGTGACGGCGAACGGTCTCCGCCAGGTGCGTAACCAAAACGGAAGCCGAATCAACTACGGTATGACCAGAAGCCTCCGCCACCTTGCGTTCCACGTCGGTAACCCAAGTTGCCGGCAGTTGGAAGACGGGTTCGACCGTTGGCACACCTTTGAGCGGGGTTTTGCTGTTCGTGGCGTTCATGGCCAGCCAATACCCGGGCATGAGTTGGCCCTGCGCGATAGGATTGCCCTTGAGCAGGAAACGGTATTCGTTCGTGCTCAATTGGAGGTTGTCGCGCAGACGGATGGGCGGAATCAGCATGCCCATGTCCTGCGCGAAATTGCGGCGGACGCCGGTTACGCGCTCCAGCAGATCCCCGCCTTTGCGCGTGTCCGCGAGGCAGACGAGGCCGTAGCCCAGCTCGATTTGCAGGGTGTCGAGCGTGAGGAGATTCTCGATTTGGTCACCCGCCTTGGCCTCGGCGGGCGTCGTTGCCCCGGCGGCAGCGGTCTTGGTTTCACCCGGTTTCGTGGCAGCGCCGGTCTTGGTCGCCGCCGTCGCAGGGGCAACGTCCGGCATTCCACCGTGCTTGTGCATCGTGTAGGAAAGCAACCCCGTGATGGCTGCCAGCGTTAAGAACGGTAGCGTGGGCAGACCGGGAACAAGCGCCATCACCGTCAACATCCCGCTGAGAATCGTCAACGCCCGCGGATAGAAGAGCAACTGCCGCCCGAGTTCCTGGCCGAGGTCGTTCTTGGACGTAGCGCGCGTGATGAGCACGCCGGCCGCCGTTGAAGTGATCAGCGCTGGAATCTGTGAAACGAGGCCGTCACCGATGGACAACAGCGTGAAGCGTTCAAGGGATTCCCCCATCGTCATGCCCTTCTGGAGCACGCCGACGGCAAACCCGCCCACAATGTTGATCAAAGTGATCAAGATGGCGGCGATGGCGTCGCCGCGCACGAACTTGCTCGCACCGTCCATCGCGCCGTAGAAGTCGGCTTCTTCCTCCACCGCTTTGCGGCGGTCCCGGGCCTGCGCTTCGTCGATCAGACCGGCGTTAAGCTCGGCATCGATCGCCATCTGTTTGCCCGGCATGGCATCCAAAGTGAAGCGGGCGGCCACTTCAGCGATACGGCCCGCGCCCTTGGTGATCACGATGAAGTTGATCAAAACCAGGATAAGAAACACGACCAGGCCGACCACGTAGTTCCCCCGGACGACGAAGTTGCCGAAGGCTTCAATGATGTGGCCGGCATAGCCGTCGAGCAGGATCAGACGGGTGGAAGCCACGTTCAGCGCCAGCCGAAAGAGCGTGATAAATAGCAGCAACGTGGGGAACCCGGTAAAATCCGCCGGGGTGCGCAGGTAAAGAATGACCAGCAAGATCAGGAACGAGAGCGCCACGCTCAGGGTGAGCAGCAGATCCAACAGGACCGGCGCGACCGGCAGGATCAACAAAAGGATCGTGCCAAACAACGCCACCACCAGCCACAAATCCCCGTGGCGAAGCAGCTTCCGCATTCTATCGCTCAACATTCCCATGTGATTTGCCTAAGCCTGATCGTGCTCTGCGCAACAGTTGCGGCGGTTCGCTTCTGGCCGACCCACACAAGGGTCGCCGAGACCGCCGGACTCCACTTAGCAGGATCCTCGCCACGCGTCTCCCTCGAGCCGGGAGGCATGGAGCGAGAGGTGGGCGCGTGCTCGGCAACCCGTTTGGAAGCTCTGGCTGGGCAGATTCGAGCAGACCGTTTGAGCCGCCGGTCTTCCCGGCACGATTCTCAGTCCAAGAAGAAGATGAGCCAGACCAACACCAACACCGGCAGCAGGAATGGCAGGGTAAACCGGAAGATGTAACCCAGGAATGTCGGCGTATGGACCTTCTGCTGCTCGGCGATGGCTTTCACCATGAAATTTGGCCCGTTGCCGATGTAAGTAGCGGCGCCGAAGAAAACGGCTCCGACGCTTACCGCTAGGATGTAGGCGTTGTACTTCAGATTGCCGAGGAGGTAGGCGATTTCGATCTGTTCCAAGGTGACCGTCCCCGCCGCCAGTTCGCGGGCATGGTATTTTTGCAGTGCCAGGAATGCTTCCTTGATTTCCGCCGCGTGCGCGCCGGTTACGGCGGCCAGGTCCGTGCCGTGCGTCTCAATGAGATGCTTTAACTGGTTTACGATGTCCGCGTCAATGAAGGTGCCGAACACCGCGCTGAGGAAACTCAGGTAGGTCGGCGCGTTGTCCAGCACGCTGGAGAGCGTGCCGCTGCCCCAGTAGAACAAGCCGGAGCCGGGTTGGTCTCCCAGCAAGTTGTGCGCATTGAGTTGCAGCCAATCCAGCGCCGGCATCATGGTCGAGAAGATGCCGATGAACAGGATTGCCACCTCCTGAATGGGATGGAAGTTGAACTGGTTCGCCTCGTGGATGCGCTTCTGGGTCGTAAGATACGAGCCGACCGCTGCGGCTGCCATGATGCCCTCCCGCAGGAAGACCGGTTGTGAGATGAACACCGCGCCCAGGATGATTGCGAGGAACACCAAATTGCCAAGGCCGTCGAAACGCCACGTGTCGCGCGGCTCAGCCAGTTCTGACCGCACCGCCTTCGGGGCGCGTCGGTAATTGCGCAGGTCCACGACGTAAAAGATGGCCAGCAGCGCGCTCACGCCTGCCAGCCACATCGGCCAGCAATGCTCGGCCACCCACCAAAACGGAATGCCTTTGAGGTAACCGAGGAACAGCGGAGGGTCGCCTACAGGTGTCAGACACCCGCCCACGTTTGAAACGATGAAAATGAAGAACACGATGTGATGCATCGTGATGCGGTATTTGTTCATCCGAATCCATGGTCGGATCATGACCATTGAAGCGCCGGTGGTGCCGAGGAGATTGGCGATCACCGCTCCAATGAGCAGGAAGACCGTGTTGTCGCGCGGTGTCGCCTCGCCTTTGACGCCGATATGGATGCCGCCCGAAACCACGTAGAGGGAACCGATCAGCACGATGAAGCTGACGTACTCATGCGCCCCCTCCAAAACGCGGTGGTGGGCCTTCAACGCAACGAGATAGTACACTAGCGTGATTGCGCCCAGGCCCAGCGCGACCTTCGGATAGTGCTTTGCCCACCAATCGGGAAAGACGAGCGGCGCCAGTGCGATGGTCGCCAGCAGCACCACAAAGGGCGCAATCATCCAAGGATTCGGGATGAGTAGTTGTTCGGTCACCCGCCAAAACTAGGGCGGCCGCGACTCGGGTCAAACACAAACGCCGGGCCCGCTTCATTGACACCCCGCCAACCGGTTGTTACCGTCCGCACGCTTTAGGAAGCTGCGATGGACTACAAGAATACGCTCAATCTGCCGCGCACCGACTTCGCGATGAAGGCCGACCTGGTCATTCGCGAGCCGGCGCGCTTGAAAAAGTGGGAAGACGCCGGCCTGTACGCGAAGATTCAGGCCGCCCGCGCCGGCGCGCCCAAGTTCGTGCTGCACGACGGCCCGCCTTTCGCCAACGGCGATGTCCACATCGGCACGGCGCTGAACAAGATTCTCAAGGACATCATCATCAAGTACAAGACGCTCCGCGGTTTCAACGCGCCCTACATCCCGGGCTGGGATTGCCACGGACTGCCGATCGAATTCAAGGTGTCGCAAACCCTTGCGAAACAGATAATCTCAGACACGCCGCCTGGGTACACCAAGGAAAGGGTCGAGGAACTGAGAGCCGGCGCGAAACCCAGCGAACGCGATGCAGGAGTATACGTGGGCACAGTCGCTCGCCAGTTGGGCGAGGCGGGAGTTGCCTCTCTTGTCAGCAAAGTTTCTCCCCTTACGCTCAGAAAGGCGTGCGAAGACTACGCCTGCAAGTTCATTGATATCCAGCGCGCGCAGTTCAAGCGCCTCGGCGTGCTGGGCGACTGGGAGAATCCCTACCTCACACTGAACAAGGAATACGAGGCGGACGAGTTGCGCCTGTTCGCGGACATCGTGGGGCAGGGTTTCGTCTATCGCGGCAAGAAACCGGTCTATTGGAGCATCCCCTGCCGCACGGCGTTGGCCGAAGCGGAGGTGGAATACCAGGACCACGTCAGCCAAAGCTGCTTCGTCAAGTTCCCCATCGTGGACCACCCGGGCGTGAGTCTCGTCATCTGGACGACGACGCCGTGGACGCTGCCGGCGAACCTCGCCGTGGCCTACAACTCCACCTTCAGCTACTCGCTCGTGCAGGTGGGCGAGGAACAGTTCATAGTCTCGGCGATGCTGCTTTCGACCGTGGCGGAGAAGTGCGGTTGGCAGGGCTACCAGATCATCCGCAGTCTCGACGGCGCTCATCTGAGCCAGATCGAATACCAGCACCCGTTCTGCAAACGCACGGGCAAGCTGTTCGCGGGCGACAGTTTCGTGACGAACGATACGGGCACGGGCTTTGTCCACATCGCACCGGGCCATGGCATGGACGACTACCACCTCGGCATGGCCAACAACTTGCCGATTTATTCACCGGTGGACGACGACGGTCGCTTCGCGCACACGGGTGATTTGCCTGCGGACGAGCAGATGCCGGCGGAGATGCTCGGCAAATCCATCCTCGAGAAACACGGCAAGAGTGACGCCAACGAAGCGGTGCTCCATGAACTCCGCGTTCGCCACGCGCTGTTGCACCAGGAGAATTATCACCACAGCTATCCCCATTGCTGGCGCAGCAAGACGCCCATCATCTTCCGCGCGATGGATCAGTGGTTCATTGAGATAGATCACGTGGTAGGGACGCGTTCCACCGCGTCCCATACTGATTCCAAGGATAATGGGGACACTGTGGAAAGCGTCCCTACCTTCCGCGAGCGTGCCCTCGCGGAGATTGACCGCGTCAAGTGGGTGCCCGACTGGGGCGTCAACCGCATCAAGAGTGCCGTGCAATCGCGGCCCGACTGGTGCATCAGCCGCCAGCGCACCTGGGGCGTGCCCATCCCGGCATTCTACGACGCCAAGGGCGAGCCCATTCTCGACGCACAGATCGTGCGCAACGCCGCCGACCTCATCCAGCAGCACGGTTCGAACGTCTGGTTCGAGAAGTCCGTGGACGAGCTTTGGGCGCTGCTTCGGCCGAAGGATTGGCAGGGCGCAGCAGCCGTCGCCAAGTCCAACGACACTCTGGACGTGTGGATCGACTCCGGGTCGACCTCGCGCGCAGTGATGATGCGGCGGCCGGAGCTCCAGCGTCCTCCTCAACGTGCTGCGGACATCCTGTCCGCAGATCAAACTTGTTCCTCGACCGCCGTCAAACCAGAAGAAAATGGATCTTCCGGCAGGATGCCGGAAGCACGTTCTTGGCAGGCCGACGTTTATCTCGAAGGCTCGGACCAGCATCGCGGCTGGTTTCAATCGTCGCTGCTGCTCTCACTCGCCGGCAACGGCGCGGCGCCGTTCAAGACCGTGCTCACCCACGGCTTCATGGTGGACGCCGACCGCGAGAAGATTTCCAAAAGCAAACAGGGCGCTTACGAGAAGCCGCAGACCGCCGAGGCTTACGTGAAGAAATACGGGGCGGACGTGGTCCGGCTCTGGGTCGCCTCGCAGGATTACCGAAGCGACATCGTCGTGAGCGAGGAACGCATCGCGAAGGTCTCCGAGACCTACCGCGGCATCCGCAACGCCCTGCGCTATCAACTCTCGAATCTCTACGACTTCGATCCCGCGAAGCACACCGTGCCGGACGACCAGCTCACTGGCCTGGACCGCTGGATTCTGGGCGAGTTCTCCAAGCTCGAAACCGAAGTCCTGGCGGCCTACGACGCCTACGAATTCCATGTCGTCTATCAAAAGGTCAGCCAGTTCGTCGCCGTGGAGCTTTCGGCGATCTACCACGACGTCATCAAGGACCGCTGCTACACCGACGCTGCGAATTCACCGCGCCGCCGCTCGACGCAAACCGCGTTGCACCGGCTGGTCACCGGCCTTTGTCAGATGCTTGCGCCGATCCTAGCATTCACGGCCGATGAGGCATGGGAGTATGTGCCGAAAACGTGCGCAGCAGTCCATCTCAGCGATTGGAAGCCCAAACCGTTCTTGCTAGAGCCTGCTGAAGAGGACAAATGGGTCTGGCTCAAGCAGTGGCGTGAACAACTGCTTCCTGAACTGGAGAAGGCGCGTCAGGCGAAGACAATTGGAAAGGCCTTGGAGGCGAAGGTTGAAATCGTCATTCCTCAGGTGCAGAACCAGTCTTCCGACAAGGAATTGCTGCGCGAACTTGTTAACGTCTCCGCCTTGACGATGTCGGTCGGCGAGCCCGTCGCAATGCGAGTCTCCAAAGCCGACGGCGAGAAATGCGAACGTTGCTGGCATTGGGAAACAGACGTGGGCCAGAACACCGAGCACCCCACGCTTTGCGGTCGCTGCGTCGAGGCGGTGAAGCAAGCCCCCGCCCAGTCGTAGCTGCGTTCGCGCGAAGGACGACAAAGCCCCGAAGGGGTCGAAGGCCAATCGCCCGGCAGGTTCGGCCCTTTCAGGGCCGAGATTGTTTGGGTCGCAGTCCCGTGGGTTTCACCCACGGCTATTCACATTGAATCCCTGCGGGATTCCAGTCCGCTTCACCCCGGCGGCCAGGCGAGGGAGCGTCCGCCCAAGATATGCCCATGCAGGTGCGGCACGCTTTCTCCCGCGTCCGGGCCGACGTTGAAGACCAGCCGGTAGCCGGATTGCTCCACGCCGAGTTGCTTCGCCACTGCCGCCGCTTTGAGCAGCAGGTGACCCAGCGTGGCGGCATCCTCCGGTCTTGCTGCGGCCAGGTTTGCTATGGGCTTCTTTGGCACGATGAGGACATGCGTGGGCGCTTTCGGGTTGATGTCGCGAAAGGCGAGGACCACGTCATCTTCATAGACGATGCTGGCCGGGATTTCGCGCGCGGCGATTTTCTCGAATAGAGTTTTACTCATTGTTTCCTCCGGAAGTAGCGCAGACTGGCAGTCTGCTGTGTCGCGGATTGGTAATCCGCCGGGCGCTCTGAATCGCGAGGCGCTGCCGACTACCAGTCGGCGAAACAGCAGGTTGCCAACCTGCGCTACGCAAACATGGGCAGTTCATGATCTCCGCAGTCTCACTCCACGACCAACGCGCAATCCCGGCCCGCGCTGTCTGCGGCGGCGCAGGCGCGCAAGTATTCGACGATGCGGTCGTGCAAATCCTGGCAGCGCGGACTCCAGCGGCGCGCGCCGGTCAGGTGCTTGACGCAGCCACGCAGGCCGCGGAAGCGCAACATGCGGGGTTGGCTGCGCAACTGAGCGCGCAGTTCATCGCGCAGACGCGGGAAGAACTGCAACTCTGTAGGGTTCGTTTCGCTGACCAACCGGCGCAGATCGGACTCTGCCACGGTGCGGTCGGCCAACGTCTCGGCTGGTGGGGTGCCGCCCCGCAGGAATCCACGCAGCACGCGCTCCATGGCGCCCGAAAACTCGGCCAAGGTCACCGATTCGCGGTCGAGCTCGTTTTGGAAGTAGTGGAAGACGGCTTTGATGGCCTGTTGCAGGAAGTCCGTGTCGAACGGCCCGTCCTCGCCGCCGGCGAGTTCCACGGAGATCGTTTCTGCTGAGAACGGAATCCGTTCGCCGGATTCCAGCTCGAACAGCAGGTAATCGCGCGAAAGGAAAATCATTTCGTGTCCTCCAGCTTCTTGACCTCGTGGACGAAATCGGTGGCCTCTTGGAAGCGGCGATAAACGCTGGCGAACCGGACGTAGGCGACTTCGTCGAGCTTGCGCAATTCGTCCATCAGCGCGCGTCCGATCACGTCCGCCGGGACTTCATGCTCGTATTTCTCGGTGACCTGCCGGACGACTCGGTCCAGCAACTCTTCCATCGCCTCGTGGCTGATGGGCCGTTTCTGGCAGGCTTTCTTGATGCCGGAGAGCAGCTTGTCCTTCGAGAACTCCTCGCGGCGGCCATCGCGCTTTAGGACCATTAACTCCTCGTGCTCGATCTGCTCGTAAGTCGTGAAGCGATAGCCACAGGCGGTGCATTCCCGGCGACGGCGAATGGTCGCGCCCTCGCGGGAGGCTCGCGAATCAATCACCCGATCTTCCTGACATGCACATTTGGGGCAACGCATGGTTGACGCCACTTGGTATTGCGGCGGGCTTCTTGTAGCACCCCACCGCTTGTGGCGTCAAGCCAAGGTAACTTCTGAAGACTTCCAACTCATTTCAGGCCGAGGCATAGTCGGCTCGGTTGTCCGCATAGCTTGACCCTACCGGGCCTCCGGCTTAGCTTTAGCCTGTCCATTGGGGAGCCGACCTGTGCCGGACAAGTCCGTCCGGCCGAAGGCTGAGAGGGTGTGCGTGGGAACGCCGCCGACCCGTTGAACCTGATCCAGGTAATGCTGGCGAAGGGAGCCGCAAATCTTCCTTCCCCCGGTCCCTGGTCACGCCACCTGACACCTGGCACTTGAAATCTGACATCGAGTTTATGACCGCGACCAAAGATCCGTCCGAGCCGCACAGCAGTGAGCAATTGCCCAAGAGCGGGCGCATCTATGTGCAAGGCACGTTGCATCCCGATGTCCGCGTGCCAATGCGGCAGATCGAGATCACGCCCACCAAGTCCATCACCGGCCGGCTCGAAGTGAACGCGCCCGTGCGCGTCTATGATTGCTCCGGCCCGTGGGGCGATCCCCATTTCCAAGGCGACGTAACGAAAGGCCTGCCGCCGCTACGGCGAGACTGGATTCTGAACCGAGGTGACGTGGAAGAATCCGACGGGCGTCCCGTACAGCCGATTGACGACGGCTATCTCTCTGAGAAACATCGCGGGCTGGCCGAGGCGAAACACCAGGACGAAACGCCCTTCCACCTCGATCAAACGGCTCTTCCAAAACGGAAAATCCTGCGTGCCAAACTGTGCTAGAGATCATGTTCGGCGATTTTGTCACCC
>CAZWJC010000049.1:0-31385 GCA_964634255.1 uncultured Verrucomicrobiota bacterium
CCCGTTTTATCGGGATGAAATCAATGTTGGCCCAGATTTGACCGGACAGTAGTGAGGCGGCATATTCCTGAAGTTTTTCAGCAGAACACGGGCTCTCATCGTAAAGCAGGACTAGCACCTGTTCAGAAGTGTCCAGCTTGGTATTCAAGACGCGTTTTGTGCCTGCGTCTTTCCAAAGTCCATCAATTCGACGTTCGGCAATTGCCGTCACCAGTTTTTCGGTTTCGTCAATCGCCGCTTTGGAATTCAAGCGGACGATTTCGCCAAGCACCCATTTGGATGCTTGAAGAAGGTATGTGCTGTCCATTCGGTTTGGACTTACTTCACCGACATGGCCAACACCGCGCTTGTTGCGAACGCTGTAGATTGCCTTCAACGCTTGCGGAATCAGCATCCGATAAGATTCGTGTCCCGTCTGTTGCTCATATTGCTTGAGCACTTGGTCAGTGAATTTCGGCAATTGTGCGCTGAAGGGCGTAAAAGAACCGGTGAACTGCCGGTCGAGCAGTCGGCGCACTGCCTCCACAAAATGTCCGGCGTCGAGTTCTGACGTCTTCCAACGACCGAGAGCGTGATGACTTTCGATTTCCTTGTAAGCATCGGTGACGTGCTTGGCGATGTCGTCGCCGTATGCGGCTTTAAGAACGTCAAACGCGTTCATGTAGCGTTCAACTGGTCAGCAAGTGTTTGAGCCTGCCGCTTTCCGGGAACAGTCAATTTTGCCACCTGGCTTTTACCGCCGCCGGTTACGATTATCCACTCCCTCTCCACCTTGAGCTTTTTTGCAAAATTGGTTTCGTCCAGACAGCCGTGGTCTTTGCAGACTTGACGGAGTTCTTTGAAAGATGCCTCCTCTTGTCCCGCCAAATTTTTCCCGAATAGGTATAACAAAGCCGCATTAATCATCTTCTTCGCATTGTCTGCGCCAGGGATGCCCTTCAAAACTTTTACAACACCGTTATCAACTGAAATAACATTCACATACTTCGCAGCGTCTTGGCTCAAGGCTGCCACTACTGTCGATGTTGTCTGTCCATTTGTTAATTGTGTCTGGGCCTGGAAGACAGGGGCTGGCGGAGGCGTAGCTGAAGGCAGTTTTGTGATGATATCTTTGAGGTTCTCGATTTGTTTGGAGACGAAGTCCTCCGAGCCTTCGATTTCCAAAAGACCTTCTCGAAGTGAGACACGGATTTTGGCAGGCGTGTTTTCCATAGGGTCGTGAGCATAGACGCTGCTGCTATTTCAAGCAAGGCTATGCTCCGTCCCGAATTCCAACGGGATGGACTCACTTGCCCCCGCTCGTTCTGCCCTGACCGGTCTTTGACTTCGCCAAACTCCTTTCGCCGTTTCCCAAACGGCTCAAATCCGTCCCTTTGCTAGTGCTGTCGGTCCGAGCGGACGGGCAAGCGGGCTACTCTTGGAAATCATCCCCGAGATGTCTCAATGCTGTAGCGGCGCTCTGTGAGCGCCGGGCTTCGTCGGTCACAGACCGACGCTACAGACCAAGAAGGCGTCTTCAATCCTTCGCCGGTCATAGACCGGTGCTACAGGTTCGGCACTCATGGAGATGCCGCTACGGCGCTGTAGCGGCGCTCCATGACCGCCGTTCGCTCTTGCCGCCGTCGTCCCTCAGATTCCTCTCGGCGCTCACAGAGCGCCGCTACAGACTTCCGCCTTCGGGTCCACGCCGCTACAATCCGAAGATGAACTCCGGAGAGCAAGTCGGCGGTGGCACACCGCCGCTACAGCCCCGACTCAAGCGTCTTGACCGGCTCTTCATCAGTCGTCCGCTCTATTTCGTCACCGCCTGCACCGAAAGCCGCAAACCGATTCTGGCCAACGCCCAAGTCCACGAAGACTTCCAGAGGTTTTGCCAAACTGGCTTGGAACGAGGCGTCTTCGTCGGCAATTACGTGCTGATGCCGGATCACTTGCATCTTTTCGTGGCGTTCGGGGAGGAATATGAGTCGGCGCTGGTTGACGCGCGACTTCGCCGGTCACAGACCGGCGCTACAGAAGACGAAGCGCGTGTCAATCGTCGGTCACAAGCAGACGCGACAGAAGGCCGCGCTGTAGCGGCGGTCTGCGACCGCCGTCTTTCCGTGCTTTCTGATTGGATGAAGAGCCTGAAGAACTCGCTATCGAAGACGCTCCGAGAAATGCAGATTCCCGCACCGCATTGGCAGAAAGGGTTCTTCGACCATGTCCTGCGTTCCGAGGAATCGTATTCCGAGAAGTGGCTTTACGTGGCGGAGAATCCCGTGCGCAAGGGTCTGGTTGCTCGTTACGAGGATTGGCCGTATCAAGGTGAGATATGTCCGTTGCAGGCCGTAGGGCATACCAAGTCGCTGTAGCACCGCTCTGTGGGCAAGGTCGTGCTGCTTGATTTGGTCGGCGGTCATAGTCCGCCGCTACAGACACAAGCTACCGGCACTGGACGCATCTGTCCCCATCCGTTCGGCTCTGACTAGAACTGCGCTTCACTGTTACTTCCAATTCCGCGATTTGCCTTTGGCAATCCACTCGACGGCGGTCTTGAGGCGCTTGGCGCGCGTTTCCTCGCGCTTGGCTTCGGTGATCCACTCGACGTATTCCCGCCAGCAACTAGGCTGCAACCGGGTTGCGGTTGTTGGCAGGGCGGCGTTGCTGCGCCGCCGTTGTGGCAGGCCAGCAGGATCGCCGTCGCCTCCCGGCATTGCGGCTGGATCACCCCCCGCAGGTGCAATCGAGACGGCCGTGTTTGGCGCAGATTTGGCAGGTCGCCTCAACGCGCTCGCGCAGTTGCTGCCGGGCACGGTGATGGCGCACGCGCAGGTTATTGGCCGTGACGCCGCGTTGTGCGGCGAGGCTCTCCGGCGGTAGAGGTCAATGATGGTGCGGCGCAGGATGCGATAGAACCACGCGGTGATGCTCTCGTCGTCGCGAAGCTGGTCGGCGGATTTGACGGCCTTGAGCAGACTTTCCTGCACCACATCAGCCGCCAGGTGCGGATCGCTCACCCGGCGGCGCGCGAAGGCGGTGAAGGTGTCGAGTTCCTTCAGCAGGTGTTCTTCGAGGCGTTGCATGCGATTGAGCGTCAGTGACAGGTTTTGCCGTGGCGCTTGAACTGCCAGTAATTGTAGGGCAGCGGCGCGAGGAATCCAACGGTGACCGAGAGGGCCAGCGCCTGCCAGTAAAACGGATCGCTCAGCGGCACGCGTCCGCCGGTGAGCATGAAGTCGGTGGCGTTGGCGACCGCCTCCATGCCGAGCATGGAAAGAAAGCTCATGGAGAACGCGGTGGTAAAGGCCGCCCGCCACGCGAAGCCTTCACGCCATCGCAGCATCGAACCCTCGAAGAGGATCGAGGTGATCAGCCCGGCAACCATCGCCAGGGGCATGGTCAAGGACATCGGCGCAGTCGGATAATACACCTGAAAGCCGACGATGACGCCGATGTCGCCAATCATGCAGCCGATGAGGCAATTCAGCGTGTTGCTGGCGGCTTTGCGCCAGGCGGTCCGGTCGGTCCAGAATGCGAAGCGCGAAGTGGCGGCGGCGGCAGCGGATTGCTTGTGGCCGGTGAAGTGCGGCGAACTGGGGCGGCAGCAGGCGGACGGAGCGTCCTCGCGGCCGTGGCCGGGCATTGTGCAGGTGGCGTCAGTATTCACAGATGTTCTTTCATTTTCCCAAGCTGACGCAGGAAGTGCCCGGACATTACAGTCAGGATGGGATTTGCGAACAGCGGTGGAGGGCACACCAAGACAGGACAGCGATGGCCTATCCGTCGCCGAGATGCCACCTCGTCTTCACAGCGATCAGTCGGCAACCAACTGAGCCGAGCTGAGGCCCATGTCCTTTCTACTGATACTTCCAGTTCCGTGACTTACTCTTGGCAATCCACTCGACAGCAGTCTTGAGCCGCTTGGCGCGCGTCTCCTCGCGCTTCGCCTCGGTGATCCACTCGACGTATTCCCGCCGGCAACTGACACTCAAGCTCGCAGTCCCCGCCGGGGCCATCCTGTATGTTTGGAGCGCCGTCGCCCTGTGGGGAATCAAATCCATCCACCTCGCGTTGACGTTCTGAGCGGCGCAGGCGAGAACGACTTGCCAAGCACAAATGCGTCCATGAAACTGTCGCCCATCTATGATCCATCGCCGCCGCATTCGCCGTCTTTGCCTCGTGCTTCTCAGTGCCCTGGTTTTGCCCGGCTGGCACTGGGCACAAGCTGCATCTGCCGCCCGGCCGGGTGCGTCGCCCAAACCCCGCGTCATCGCCACCACAGATGGGGAAGTGGACGACCGCAGCAGCATGATCCGTTTCCTGCTCTACACCTGCGACTTCGACGTGGCGGGGATCGTGCAGGTCAATTCCAAGTTTCAGAAGAACGGACACAGCGACAAGAAGTGGATCGAAGCCCAGCTCGACGCCTACGAAAAAGTCCTGCCCAACCTGCGGAAGCACAATCCCGATTACCCGGACGCGAGCCAGTTGCGCAGCGTGATGCGCGTCGGCAACGAGAACATCAAGGACCTCTGGGTCGCGCCGCCGAACATGGAGACGAAGCACACGCCTGGCGCGCAGTTGATCATCGACACCTTGCTCGACAGTGACCCGCGTCCCGTTCACGTCCTCTCGTGGGGCGGCGCGAACACCACGGCCTCTGCGCTGTGGAAATTGAAGACAGAGTATCCGAAGGAGAAGTTCGATTACGCGGTGTCGCGGATCCGCATCTACTGCATCTGGTATCAGGACGGCGGCGGCGGCTGGATTCAGACCAACATTTCCGGCGCTCACATCAACGAAGCCTATCGCTGGGACAACGTCTGGGATTACGAGAGCATCAGCGACACGCCGCGAAAGAAAGCCAGCGCCAACCCGCCGGAGATCCAGCAGTACATGAACTACCAGTGGATTTCGGACAACGTGACCAACGGCCACGGCCCGCTCGGCGCGATGTGTCCGCAGAACTATGTCAGCGAAGGCGACACGCCGTCGTTCCTGCACTTGATCAACAATGGCCTCGACGCCCATCTCGACTACACGTTGGGCGGTTGGGGCGGGCGGTCCGCGCATGATGATCCGGCTTTCCCCAATCACATCACCGACAAGACCCTTGCCGACGATGGCAACCCGAACAAGATGTATTGGCGCTGGATTCCGGCGGCGCAAAACGACTTCGCCGCCCGGCTGGATTGGTGCGTGAAAAAGTTTAAGGACGCCAACCACGCGCCGGTCGCGAAGGTGAAAGGCAGTCTCAAGCGCGATGTGAAGCCCGGCGAAACGGTGAAGCTCCAAGCCACTGCCAGCGATCCCGACGGCAACAAGCTGACCGGCAAATGGTGGCAATACGCCGACGCCGACTCCGCGGCGGCAACCGTGGCCATCGCCAACGCCGATTCGCTGGACAAGGCGAGCTTCGTCGTGCCCAACGAGCCCGGGAAGCAGGTTCACATCATTCTCGAAGTGACTGACAACGGCACGCCCCCACTGGTCGGCTATCGGCGCGTGATTTTTGCGGTGAGACCGTGAGGCGCGCTTCTTGAAGAGGGATTGGCTTCGCCGCCTTTCGTTCGCCAGCCAATGCGCCGGCGTCGTGGACTGCGGTGACTCTCCACCTTTTTTCTGGGGCGCGGCTGCGTCCCGGGAAGCGGGATCAGCCGCAGCACGACGAAACACCCGTTCACATCAAGGTCCTCAAAGACCTCACCAGCTTTCACGCACTGCGACTGGTCCGAGGGACACAGTCGCGCTCCACTGGAGTTGAGTGTGGCCGTTCATTCCTACTGGCATTTCCAGTTCCGTGACTTGCCTTTGGCAATCCAGTCGAGGGCGGTCTTGAGGCGCTTGGCGCGCGTTTCCTCGCGCTTCGCCTCGGTGATCCACTCGACGTATTCCCGTCGGCAACTGAAACTCAGACTCTCAAACCCAGCCAGCGCTTTCTTGTTCTTCTTAAGCGCCGAAAGAAAAAAATCCGGCACGACGACTTCATGCTTCGCCTTCGGCCTAGCACGCGCCGGAGTCTTGATTCCGGCTTCGTTGAGTTCCACGGCCTTCCGGATGTAGCCGGCCAGGATTTCGTCGCTGGGCAGATCGGCGGCACTGGTGATGTGACGGAGTGCTCTTGAGGGATTCTCCCTCGCAGGAAGCCCGCTGAAGATCAATCGGCCTTTCCAGAAGATGAGCGCGCAGTGTTTCTTGAAGGCCGGCGTGGCCACCAGGATGCCTTTGTACTCGTAGAACGGCGAACTCCACTTGATCGTCTCTGTCATCTCCGGGCAGGCCGCATGGACGAGTTTGCGGATGCGGTTGAGGATCGGCTTCGCGAAATCAGCCGCCTTGGCGATGTAGGCGTCCACGCGTGGGTCTTGGTTCGGCATGGGCGAAAGTTGAAGGACTTCCGGGGAGATTTCAACCCGCCCTGGCTTCAACTCGCCGTGGTGTGTCGATGCAGCAAGCCTTGTTTCAGGTCGTTGCAGATCCAACGGGTTTGGAGAGCTGTTCCTCCAGCATAGGACGCAGTGGCTCTTCGGGTGCTCGCCTTGACGACGGCCCAAGCGGCATCAGGCAAACCACGAGAGCCGTCAAAGCGGTGGCGACCGGCGCGATGCCAATCGTGATCGCTTGAAGGAGCAGCACAATCGTGGGGGCGAGCAGCAGCGGAGCGGGCGCAGCCGTCAAAAGGGTCCGCAGCCAAGGTCGCCGGAAAACGGCTGTGTCGGGTTTGCACGACAGCAGCAGCGCGATCGTCCCCGACAACGCCGGCCACACAAACAGGTAACCGGCACCCGGCAACAATGCGTTTGTCGTCAGCACCAGCGCGACCCACAGCACGAGAGCACCCGCGAGGCGTTCACCCTCATGGGCACGGCGCAACAGCCAGACTCGCAGACCCAGCGTGATCGCGACAACCACCAGCAGGATGCCTGCGAGAAAAGCGCCTTCGTGCGGCAGGTCGACCACGAACGGGCCGAACTTCCGCGGGTTGAAATGCCGTACGAGAAGCCACACCGCACCGATCCCCACACCGACGGCCAATCCAACCGCCAGCAGACTGACCACGAGGCTTGCCAACAGGAAGCGAACGCGCAGCGCTGATCGCCAGATTCCTCTTGTCAGTGCAAATACGAAAAGCCCGGCCGTGCCCCAAGCGAGCACCCGCGCCAGCCACATCGGGTAGTGAACCAGTAATCCCCGGCACAACGTGAAGAACGTGGCATCGCCCGGTTCCAGACAACGAGCCAGAGCGATATCGTCGGCCTGCCCCAAGTGCGCCGCCAACGGCAGCACGCATTCACCGTAATGCTGCAGGGTTCGCTGACTGAGGTTTTCCGCCGTGTCTCGCGGCGAATGGTAGTATTCGAGTCCGCCAACGAAGCCGAAGTTGAATCCACGTTTGCCAGCCTTCAGAAACTCAGTGAAGTCGGTGTCATTCGGCATGCGCCGGTAAATCTCCTCGGAAAACGAGCCCGCTGCCGGTAATGGGCAAGCGCGGCTGAAGCACTCGATCAACCCACGGTTGCCGGAGCCGGTCTCGAACATCAACACCGGTCCGTGATTTCCGCGCGCCTCCAGATTCACCACGAGGCGCAGACGCTTCACAAAATCCGGCCGGTCACGAACGAAAGTGTGCGAGCCGAGCAAGACTCCGGGCATCTCCTCGCCGTCGGTGATCAGGACGCCAATGGTGTTGCGGAGTGGGCCGCGTGCCTTGAGCGCTCGTATCGTTTCAAGGATGGTGGCGACGCCACTTGCATCGTCCGCCGCCCCAGGACCGCGCGGTGTCGAATCGTAGTGAGTCACCAGCAGGATCGCCGGCGATGCGGACTGCGTGCCTGCGAGTTCGCCGTAGAGAGTGACTGCTGTCGCTCCGTTCAGCGCGCCGCGGACCTCACTTGGCTTCAATCCCAGGTCCTGCATCCTTGCCAGCACGTACTCGCGGACGCGCGCATTTTCCGGTGAACCGGTTGGATGCGGAGCTTTGGCGATGGCTTTGACGTGCTCCACTGCACGCAGGGCGGAAAACTTGCCCGACGGGGCGTCGAACGGCAGCGGCGCGGGCAACCAGAAGGTCGAGAGTCCCACCGCCGCGGCAAACGCTCCAATACCGATCCAGCACAGACGCGCCCGTTTCATTGGCAACCAGCGTATCGGAGCGGCCCAGACGGGCAAACGGAAAACCGCGACTTCCGAGCTACCCTTATCCCCAATTGCCATCGGCCCGTGGTTGCCATCGCGGCGCGCGAAGGAATGCCCCCGACAGGCGCGTTCTCCAAAATGGTTGTTTCGGTAGAGGGGATTTGCTGCGACAGTCTCACCCGGTTTTCTGATTATGAACATTTCGTCCGCCGTTTTTGACTGTAGCGCTCCGGATCTGGATTCGTGTCCGGATGAGTCGCTGCCGGAGTTCGCCTTCATCGGCCGGTCCAACGTCGGCAAGTCCTCACTGCTGAACATGCTCTCGGGCCGGCCGGAGCTGGCGCGGGTTTCCACCACGCCGGGCTTCACCAAGCTGATCAACGTCTTCACGATGAACAAGACCTGGCGGTTGGTGGACCTGCCGGGATACGGCTTCGCCCAGGTGGCCCGGAAGGACCGGTCTAAATTCAACCGGGCGGTGAACAATTACCTGCAACATCGGACCAACCTCTGTCTGGTCTTCGCGCTCCTCGACTCCGGGCTGCCGCCGCAGGAGATTGATCTGGCGTTTGTAGAATGGCTCACCCGCCACTCGATCCCGTTCGTCCTCGTCTTTACCAAGACCGACAAGACATCCCCCGCAAAGGTGCAGGCAAACATCGCCGCCTTCACGGATCAGATTTCAGGGTGGTTCGAGAAACTGCCGGCGATCTTTACCTGTTCCGCGAAGACGCAACAGGGCAAGGAGGAATTGCTGGGAGTGATCGCCGAGGCCATGGCTGCAATCCGGGCTGAGGCGAAACAAACGCCGCAGAACGATGCAGCGCCGCTCGAGGGCATGTCAGCCCAAAACCTGAAAGCGAAGGCCCGAGAGAACCGCAAACGGCGTCCCGACCTGAATCGCCCCTGGTAAGGTCACGCCGCGTCGCCGGACCGGTTCATCAACTGGATTTTGAACTTGGCCAGTTGATCGTCGTAGAAATCGGCGGACTTGGGCGTGGTGGTCAGCGTGGAATCGTAGTTCACGAGCGTGACCATGGTGCTGTAGGTCGTGGTATCGTGGACGGGCAGCACGGCCCGGATTCCCCCGGTTCGCCCCAAGCGAGTGTAGCAATCCTGCTCGTGAAGGTGCGGCACCACGACCATGCGGTAGCCCAACTTACCCAGAAACATCTGGTAGGAGTTCGTCGTGATGATCGCTCCGATCATGACCGCGCGATCCAGGCCCAATTGATCGATCACCGCCTTCAGGGGGGTGAATTCGGGACGGGACAGGACGCGGTCGAAGCGTTGCGGTTCGGTTTCGCTGACCGGGGGCTGGTGGGCCACCGTCGCGGTAGTTGCTGGTTTCTTGGTCACAAAATGTTCAATCGGAGACTCTGCCTTGATCCGGCTCGCTGGGCGGGAACACCGTCATTGTCGTTGACGCGGACCGGAAAGTCCATGACTCGTTTGCAGAGTGTCGGAGTTTAGTGAGAATGTCCCTCCGGGGACGGGCTGACGCCAACCATCCGGTCGGCGACATGCAGACACTGGCCATGAGGCGAAAGGAGCGGAATCGGATGCCGGTCACGGCGGGCGTGAAGCAGAGGGAACTGGCGCGGGTGCAGGCGGCAGAGTTGCCGGGCTGAGCTACCGCCAATGGCCCAGATGCTTGCACAGCGAACCATACAGTACTTTGCTTCGATTTTTCGGGATGAACGCCACATGGTATTTGCACTGCCATTTCGCGTAGTTACGACTCTTGTGTTCGTTCATTTCCTGATTCTCTGGTTGTTGACTTGAGCGGTTCACACCCGAATTCCCAAGCCACTCCCGGCGCCGTCACATTCTGGGCTTCTTCGCAGCAGAGCCGGGAGGTTTGTCATCCATCTAGGAAACCCGCGCCGCCACCCCGCACCCGTCCGCGAAATCGAGACACCTTCAACCCATGTTGATGGCAAAAAGCTGAATTGTACACCTCGTGAAGGATACAAACGGCGACTGCCGGAGAGCCATTCGCCGTGGTCCGCGCATGTAGTCTCCCGCTTACGCATCCGCGTTGGCGGGCCAAGCATCGTCCCTCTCAGGCCTATGGCCGGCAGTGGCTTGTCCACCGCATGCGATTCAACGACAATCCCACCCGTGAAATCTCGCTGCTCATGGCTCACGCTCGTTGCTCTGCTTTCGATATCCGCCGCCACTGCAGAAACGACGCTGGATGCCAACTCTGCCGACAAATTCGCCCGGCTGGCCCTCGCTGGCCTCGACCGAGAGTATCCGAACAAGCCGGGAGAAGTGTTACGCGGGCCGCAGGATGTGCTCTCGCCACGCGCGATGCATCCGGCTTTCTTCGGCTGCTTCGACTGGCATTCGTCGGTTCATGGTCATTGGATGCTGGTGCGCCTTTTGCGGCTGCATCCCGAATTGCCGATGGCCGCCGAAATCCGCGCCCGACTCGCTGCACATCTCACCGCGACGAACCTCGCGACCGAAGCTGCGTATTTCGAGATCAAGGAGAACAAGAGTTTCGAGCGCATGTATGGTTGGGCTTGGGCGCTGCGGCTGGCGGCAGAACTGCGTTCGTGGGATGATCCAGACGCAAACCAGTGGGCGCAGAACTTCGAGCCGCTGGAACAAAAGCTCGTTGCCCTGACCAAGGACTACCTGCCGCGTCTTACTTACCCCGTCCGCACGGGCGTGCATCCAGACACGGCGTTCGCACTTGCGCAAATCTTGGATTACGCGCGGACGGTCAAGGACGCCGGACTGGAACACCTGACAACCGAACGGGCGCGCGGGTATTATCTCAACGACAGCAATTACCCAACCCACTACGAACCGTCGGGTGAGGATTTCTTTTCGCCCGGGCTGAACGTGGCTGACCTGATGCGCCGCGTGCTGCCGCCGAGGGAATTCTCTCGCTGGCTAGACAAGTTTCTGCCGCAGTTGCACCGGGGACGTCTGGATGGGTGGACCACGCCGGCGGAAGTCAGCGACCTCGCCGACCCGCGCATCGTGCATCTCGTCGGATTGAATCTGAGCCGGGCCTGGACGCTGCAGGGCGTCGCCTCCGCACTATCGGCAAAGGATCGGCGACGGACGGTGTTGAAGAACGCGGCGAAGGCTCACGCGGAGGCCGGGCTGAAGTACGTTTCCAGCGGGCATTACGAAGGTGAACATTGGCTGGCCACGTTCGCCGTTTCCTGTCTTTCCGTATCCGAACCGTAGCGCTGACCGTGCAGCCAGCCCGTTAGTCACGACTCAAGGCAACACGCGCAAGCGGTAGAAGCGTTGGGGCAGTTCGTCATCCAACTGATCGGTGAAGGTCACGATGCTGCCCGTGCCAACGACCACTTCGCCCGCCGGGAGCCAGGCTGGTTCGTTCAGATCGTCTTTGAATTCCACCTGGAACTCCTGTCCGGCGAAGGTCGTCCAACTGAGGCGGAATTGGTTCTCCACCACACGGCAATCGTGAGTCACCGGCAACGGAGCCGTGATCACAGCGAAAGTCTGGGTGGCGGTGAGACTCGGCGTGCCGTTGTCTGTCACGACAACGGTGAACAGATTCGTGCCGGGCGCTGTGGCCGGAGTCCAAATCACCACGCCGCTCGAAACGCCGATCTGTGCCCCTCCCGGAGCGCTAGCCAACGCGTAGGTCAGCGTCTGCGCTGGTTGATCCGCATCGCTGCCCATGGCCGTCACCCGCAGCGTCTGACCCAAGGTGATGACGCGGTCGGCAATTGGCGCGAGGTTCGGCGCGGTGTTGGGCAGGACGTTGGGAATGCGTGGCGTGGGCGTGGGCATGGTGTGGATGGTGCCTGCGCCGTTCGGGAAGCGGCCTTCGCTGACATCGGGCGTCTGTGCGCCAAAAGTGACGGCGTCTATCGTCGTGCCGTCCACGGCGAACAAACCGATGGCTTCGCCGCCTTTGGCCAGCGCGAAGTTCACGTGCAGGTCGGCACGATTCGTCGAGTTCTGGCCGGTTTCATTGTCTGCCCAGACGAGCAAGTAGCCACCTGCGGGAATCACGTAATGCCCGTTGTTGGGAATCAGAAACTGGAACTTGTTGGTCAGGTTGTCGGTTAGGCAATAGCCGCCCACGTCCACGGCATTCGTGCCGGGATTGTAGAGTTCAAACCAGTCTTCGTATTGACTATCGGCTGGATCAGCAAGGCAGGAGGCGTTGTCGGCAAGCCATTCGTTGATGAAAACCGTGAGCGGGGCGGAGTCGCCATTGTTGGTTGCGCCGGGCGTAACATGGAACATCTGACGACGGAAGAACGGCTGCGCATCCGGCACTGACCCGTAGCTCCAGTTGGCGGGCAGGCCGGCGTAATTCAGGTAATCGACGATTTGCGTGGCACCATTGATGACGCGCGAAAGCACCAGACTTCCGGCGCTGGACGCGAGCGACAGTCCGGCATGCACGGAACCTGCCGCGGTCTGGTTGGTCGCGTTGTCGCACCAGATCAGCGTAAAGCCGTTCGACGCTGTCGCGCTCGCGGGAAACGCCCACCGGGTCAGGTTTGTGAAGCTGTCGGAGAGGTAAAAGCCCGCGAGGCTCAGATTCGTGCCGGCGGTATTAAGCAGCTCGGCCCACGGATCGCGCTGGCCGAAGTTGTCGAGTGGGCCGGTGACGTTGTCCGCTTGGAGCTCATTCAGCCAGAGCGGTGGGAAGGCGGGGAGATTCGTCGCGACACTATTGACCACGCCTGGTGTGGCTCCGAGCATGACGTTGGTACCGGACGCTGGCAACCGCGGGTCGAACGTGACATAGACTCCGGCCGAGACGGTGGAGTTGTTCAAGCGTGCGACCAGCGGCGTGCCGTTGGTATTCTGCAGATACCAAAAACTAAGCGTGTAAGTGCCGCCGGCTGGCAGCGCCGACGCGAAACTCTGCTGGATGGAATCGCCGTTGCCCGCGCCTGCTGCGGTGGCAACCATCCGCAGGCTGGAGTTGCCCGAGCGCTTCACGGCAGTGCTCAGCGAAGAGGTCGAGAAGTCCGTTGAAACCGTCCAGGTTCCAGTCAACGCACTTTCGAAGTTGCCGTTGTTGAGCAAGTTGGCGCCGCTTTCGGGCACGCTGCCAGCGACGAGCATCATGTCATCAATGTAGATTTGCCCGGGGGAGCCGAGGTAGAGATAGATTCGGGCGGCATTGCCAGGCAACGTGCCGGTGTCCGTCACATAGACCCACTGGGGCGTGGGGGACGTGACATTCGTGCTGGCCTGCTGAACACGCCAGTTCGCCACCCGGCTGTTGTCCTGGGCCGCATCCACGAGCTGGAGCGAGTTGCCATTGGTCGCACCAGGCCATGGCGCCACCGCCTCGTAACGAACGCGATCCACGACAATCTGGTTCGTGCCCGAGCCAGGACGCAGCAACGTGAGCGTCTCGCCATCCGGATCGAGACGCCCCGCAAACGTATCAAACGCGACGTTCGTGAATCCGTAGATTTGGTTGTAAGCGAAAGCGTCATCCGTCAGCACGAGATAGCCGCGCGGCGGCAGGGTCGCGCCCGAGGGAAACGCGTAATCCAGCCCGTTGATCGTCCAACCCGAGAGGTCAAAAGTGTAGTTGCTGTGCGAGTTGAACACTTCGACGAACGCCGCGCCACCCAGCGCCGGCTGCACCAGGATTTCGTTGAACACCACATTGCCTTCCGGCAAAACCAGGCTGCCCGTGTAGTTCGCGGTCACCTTGCCCGTGGCGTTGGGAATGGCGTTGTCGCTGCGGTCGGTGGCAGTGATGGGAAGCACGTTGGTGCCGCCGACCAGCGGCACCAGGACGCGCCAAGCAGTGGTGCTCGTCCAAGTTATCGGGTAGGCGTTGCTGTTGACGAGGATGTGTTCGACGCTGAGCGGACCACTGCCAGTCAGGGTGAGGACATTGCTGCCGGAGACCACCTGATACGCAGCGTTATTCACGGTGAAGGACGCCGCGGGCAACACCCCGAGCAGGTAGCTGCGCCGCGACGTGAGGAAGCTCTTGATGAACGCTGGTGGCACGAGCGGCACGCTGTTCTGCTGGAAGCTGGCGTAGCGTTCGTCCAACACCGCGTTCGCCGCACCCGGCAATAGCGCGGTGTCCAGCGCCTCCTGAAAACCGCGCAAGTACTCGCGATGGAACGCCGGGTAGCTGGTGATCATCGTCAGCAACGTCTGGTCGAACATGCTGTAGATGCTGTCCGAAGCGGAATTGCCGCCCGCACCCAGTGCCAGTTCAATGTCCCACATGAGCAACCGCCACGGCTGGCCGTCGGGTTTGTAGGCGTACATGTTCTTACCGCGCTGATAGGCGTAGCTATCCCAACTGGAGCACACATGATGCGTAATGACGGGCCGGAGGAAGTTCGGAACATCCATCCAGGCCTGCACGCGACGTTCGTAGTCTGGCGAGCTGAAGTCGTTGACCACGGTGATCAGGCTGGTAAGCGGCGACCAGTCGTCCGGGTTCTCCGTCGCGCGCGGCCGCCAGTTCCAGCGGTAGCGTTTCTCGTCCACACCGCCGGAACTCTTGTTGAAGCGGGTGATTGTGGTGTAGACGCTGCCCTGCGTCACACCGTCATCGGCAAATTCAAACCAGCTTTCGATCTTGCGCAATTGGCCGTGCTCGTCGTTGGGGAAATACTCGGCGAGCATCTCCCCGTTCGGCTGCTGGGCGTCGTCGTAGATTGTACCCCGTCGGGCACCATTCACCACCACGTGCACGTGCCGCCGATAGTTGAACGGCTGTCCCAACTTGCGCGCAATCCAGTTGCCGGTGAGGTCCACCTGGGCCGAGTCGTCGTTGAAAAAGAAATTGCCCGAGGCGACGTCGTAGGCGGTCAGGACGAACGGTTCCGAGCCGAGGAATCGTTCATCGGGACGGAAATTGACCTCGTAATCGCAGGCCATGCTGCCCAGCGGCCCGTCGTAGTTTGGGGCGTGGAACGGACTGCCGCTGTAGAGCGTGCTCACGTTGTAGACGGCGCGGCTGTTACCATAGACGAACGTGGCGTCAATCGGATCATTCGCATTCTTCTCGCGGCTGGCCCAGAAGGAGAGATTCGCAGCCGTCACCCAGAGCCGGTACGTGCCAATGCTGCCGGCGATCGTCGATTCGCCCCAGCACACGAGGCATTCTCGGGTCGGCGCTTCAGCCGGGAACTGAGTCGCCGCTGCCGCCGCATCTGTTGCCGTCACATAGAACGCGGCCAGCACCCCGCTGCTCCGACCGGGAATCGTGGCGGAGTAAAGCCCGTCGGCTGCCACGGCGTCACCGCCGGTACCGTTGTCGAGCATCGTCACCGACGTGTAGCTCGTCGCCGGGTCGATCCGGTATTTCAACGTGACTGTGCCGATGCCGTCCGGATCAGTCGCCCGGGCGCTGACCACTATCGCTTGACCGGCGGCCGGCAACACCGGCGAGTGAGTGACCTCTGTGATAGCTGGGCCCGCGTTCGCAACAAGCCGCGAGTTAACCAAGCCAGGCGTACCCAAGTTCGTAGGGATGCTGAGCCGCTGCGAGACTTCCATCCAGTTGCCTCGAATGCGGAGCAAGATGTAGGGCGAGCCTTTCAACCAACGAACCGAGGCGCGGATAGTGCCGGTGTTGGGCGCCCCAGTGGCTGCGGTGGCGGTCAGGGCAGAATAGACCTTGTTGGGTCCGGTATCGCCGCGGTCGCTCGCGACGAGATGCAACGCCTGGCTGCCGCCCACCCCAGCGCCACTCTGCGCATGGCTGCCACGCATCACCCCTCCCAGCGTCCAACCGGCGATGCTGGAGTCGAACATGCCGTTGCTAAGCAGGTTCGCCCCGCCGTTGCTGCGGAACTCCACGCTGTCCAACAACGCCTCGCCCGGCCCCTGCAGGAAAGCCTCGAAACGATTCGCCACGCCCTGCGAACCGTCGCCTTCGTTGACCTGTCCAGTCTGCCCGTTCTCCATGACGTTCGTCACGTTGATCGTGGTCCAACCGGCCTTTGCCGATTCGTCGCTGTCCGCCCAACTTGCGTCCAGCCGGTTGTCCGCATCGGGGTCAACCAACTCCAGCGAACTGCCGCCGCCGTCGCTCCACTTGCCCCAACGCCCACCGTCGGCATAAGTCACCTCGTCCACGGTGATGTAGAAAAGGTTCGAGGTGACAACACCCTGGGCGTTGGTGCTGACGAGATCCTCGGGCTTGGCGAGTTCGATGTGCTCGCCGCTGTTCGACAATTTGCCGCCGAAGCCTCCGAGGGTGTTTCCCGGGTTGAGCTGCGGGTACTTCACCAGGAGGTTCGTCACATTTTCCGCCACGACGAGGTAGCCGCCGGCAGCGAGGACGGTGTTCGCCGGGAAGGTAAAACCGATGCCACCCTGCAACTTCCACCCGCCAAGGTTGACCGCGCTGCCACTGCGGTTGTACAGCTCCACATACTCGTCGTTGTCGTCCTCCGAAATCGGGTGATACATGATTTCGTTGATGACCACGGGGGGCAGGCGCGGCGGCGCGTTGTTCGTGCCCTGCGTGACGGTCGCGAGCGGCTCGAGATTTGGCGCGCCGTTCGGGTAACGCCCCAGCGTTACACCGTTTTCCTGGCCGTCGAACTTCACCGCGTCCAGCACGCGGTTTTGGTTCGAGTTCACTAGATAGATGGCCTCGCCGTCCGCCGAGAGAGCGAAGCCCAGTTGCGGCTCTGTGAAGGTCAGGAAACCGCGCGCCGGAATCATCGTGCCGTCCACGATCCGGAACTTGTTCGTGCCGGCGGCATCGCTCAACCACGCGCCGGAGAGGTTGACTGCCTGCGTGCTGGTGTTGAACAGCTCGATATAATCCACCTGCGGCAAATCAGTGTGCGCCAGGGACTCATTGATGACCACGCCGCGTGCCGATTCACCGCCCCAGGCATTGAGCGCGCCGGGCGAACCGCCCATCGAGTCACTCGCCGACCAAGCACGCGGATCACCTTCCCCATAGCTGGGCCGGCTCAACACGAGCGAGTGCCCAGTGCCATCCGGCGAGACTGGCCACGGGGTTTTGGTGTCGTAGGCAATCTCCAGCAGGATGCCACCGAGTTCGTTCCGCAAGCGCAACGTGCCGCCGCTGTTCGAGAGCTTGTTGGTATAAGGTCCAAGACAAGTGATGCCGTAGAAACCCTGTGCTGCGACCGGGTCCTTGGCCACGACGAGGAACTGGCCGGGGGAGATCATTGTGCCAGCGGGAAACTGGTAGCTGATCTCGCCCGTGAGCGTATGCCCGGTGAGGTCTTCCGTCACAAGCCCCGAGTTCCAGAGTTCAATGAATTCGAGGTTGTTCGTGCCGCTCCAGGCGTCAGGCGGATTGAACATGATCTCGGAAATCACCAGCGCCGTGCGGCGACTGCATGGGCCGAGTGGCTCGAAAGGCAAAGGCGCGTTGGTCGTGGCGGAACCGCTCGCGTTGGCGAAATCGCGAAACTGGGCGGTGGTGCTGCGGTCCGGCTTCGCCGAAGTCAAAGCAAAACCCACCTGAACGACCTCGGGCATCGAGAGGGCCGCGGAGCCGAGGTATTCCCAGGACGCCCCATCCAAACTGGCGAAGCCATCAAACACAGTTCCGATTCGCCGCAGCCGCAACCATGTGTAGGGGAAGTTCGCTGGAAATGCGCCGGCCATGGTCGCGCTGCTTCCCGCAGCGATGCGCGCTTGGAAATGACAGCCCGCCGGCCCTGGCGTGGCGACGCTGGCGGCAAAAACACCATTCGAGGCCAGACCGCCCCGCGCCATCAAGGCTGCACGCGTCCACGCACTCGCGTAGGTCAGGCCGGCAACGCGCACCTGCACATCAAAGTTGTTGGTGTAATCCCGGTGACTGAAGGTGAACTGGTCGCTGGTCCCGCCAATACCCGAACCGGCAGCCGTCAGGTCCATGCCGCCGGGAACGACGGCTTGCGTCCCGCCAACGGCAGGGTTGCCAACGTCGTCATTCACCAAGCTCGCCGCGACGAATTCCGTTTGACTGCCCGTCGCAATGCGGTTCGCCGCGACTGATCGGTCGCGCAGGTTGGCCACCGCGAGTGTGTAGCGAGTCCCCAAGGACTGCGTCGCGGTCGTGAGCACGATCTCCGCCGTCGAACTGCCAAACTGCGCGGCGTTCACCCCCAGCGTGCCGCTGGCGTGGGTGATGGTGTAGTTCGCCGTGTTGGTGGCCGTGGCGTCGCTGATGCCTTCGGTGAAGGTAACGCGGACTTGGTTTGGGAAGAGGCTCGCCGCGCTTACCAGTTGAGGAGGCGTGGTGTCGGCGATGACGGATAGCACCGCGTTGGTCGAGGTGACGGAATACGGCACGCCCTGGTAGCTGTTCGCAAGCACGACGCTGAACGCGTCGCCGTTCCCTGCCAGAGTGGCGACCAGCGAATACGTGTCGTTGGTCGCGCCAAGTATGTTGACGCCGTTTCGTCGCCATTGGATGCCCACCGGCGGTGTGCCGCGAACCGCCGTGGAAAAGGTCACCGCCGCCAATTCTGACGCCGTCTGGCTGGCCGGTTGGACAAGAAACTCCACCGGGCCGGTCAGCGTCGCCACATCGGGCCCATAGGTGAAGTTCGCGCGCACCTCGTCCGCCATCAACGCACCATCGTAGATGCGGAATTCGGTGACGCTGGCGTTGAGATACGCGTCCCCGGCCCACTGCGATCGGCCGATCCAGTTGTTGAGCGTCCAGCCCATGTCCGACGGCAAAAGCGTCATCCCCGGATTTTCATTCACCAACTCACCGTCCACATATAGCCGCCCCGTCTGTGTGGCGGCATCGGCAGTCCAGACAACTTGCTTCTGCACTCCCGTTGGCAGAGGCGTGCCGGCCCATTCGAGCATCTGCTCGCCCCCGCCGCTGGCCAGCGTGATCGCCCCGCGCAGGGTTCCATAACCCGATTGCGGACTGAGAAACAGGTATTGCGTGCCAGTGCCCGCCACGTCTTCCCCGCCACTACTGTTGCCGAAATCAAAAATGCGCGACCACCAACTGCTGCCGTTGTCCGTAAGCCAGACCTCGATGCTGACACTCGCCAGCGAAGACAGGATGCCATTGGGCAAGTCCACGTACGCGCCAACGCCATCAAGCTGGACCGCGCCGCTGGCAATCATCGCATCGCCTTGAAGCGTGCCGTGGGCGCCGCTCACGGAGTCGCCTGCGTCGCTCGTGAAGCTGTAGCGACTGAGCAATGTAGCTCCGGACACCTGGAGAACAGCGGTAAGCAGCGCGCAAACCAGAGTTAGCGCGCTTCGTGGAGGAACCCTGGCAGGTTGCACGTGAGCAGCTTGACAAAAGGTTGACGGCAAAGAAAGACCGTATTTCATATCCGCCATGGAACACCCCGCTGCACCTTCCCGCCTCGCCTGGGTGGACAACCTGCGCACGCTGATGATTGTGCTGGTCGTCAACATGCATGCGTGCGTCACCTACAGCCATGTTGGCGGTTGGTATCGAATGGAAGCCCCGGAGCCGCCGATGCCGGTCAAAATCGTGTTTATGTTCTGGCAAGGGCACATGCAGGCGTTCTTCATGGGGTTGCTCTTCTTCATCGCCGGCGTATTCGCGCATCACTCGCTGACGCGGCGCGGTCCGAGGGCGTTCTTGCGCGAGCGGGCGCGACGGCTGGGGTTGCCCTCGCTGCTCTACATGCTCGTGATCCATCCCTGCATGATCTTCGTGCTGTTGGGACATCCCCACGTCCCGGACCGCCCGTCCCTTGCCACGCTCTACCGCCACTACATCGCTTCGGGGGATGTGCTGGGCGGTAGCGGGCCGATGTGGTTCGCCCTGGCCTTGCTTTGCTTCTGCGCGCTGCTGACGGGTCTGCGGGCGTGGAAGTCACGAGCCGCCCCGCCCCATGCAACGACGCCCCGTGCGCCATCCGGCCTGGCGTTGATCGGATTCGCTGCCTCGGTGGTGCTAGTCACCTTCCTGGTCCGCATCGTCCAGCCGTTCGGAACGGCCGTGCTGAACTTCCAACTCTGCTTTTTCACGCAGTACATTGCGGCGTTCGCGGTGGGGGTACTGGCGGGAAAGCACGGTTGGCTTAAGGCGCTGGCCACCTCGCGCCGGGCACGCATTGCTGGCTGGCTTGGCGTGATTGGTGGGCCGGTACTCATGGGGCTGATTGTCGCGGTGGGCGGCCCACCGCCGGAACACGGACCCGTTCCATACTTCGGCGGCTGGAACACGCGCGCCCTCGCGTTCGCTGCTTGGGAACAGTTTGCGGGGCTGGGGATCGCACTGGGTTTGATCGCTTGGTTTCACCGTTGCGGGAATGCCACGGGTCCTGTGGCAGCGTGGATGGCCGAGCGCTCGTTCGCCGCCTATTTGTTGCACGCGCCCGTGCTGGTGGCCTTGACTCCGTGCCTGCGGCCGGCCGCCGTCAATCCCTTCCTCGGCGCAACCCTGCTAACGATCGCTGGCTTGGTGGCTAGTTTCCTGGCGGCCGATTTGGCCAAGCGCGTACCGGGCCTGCGCACCATCCTTTAGTTCGACTCCCCTTCCCCGTCGCGTTCGGCTCGAAGCAAACCGTGTCCCACGCCTTGGTAGGCAACCATGAAGTAGGCGAGCACGACCGCCACGATCGCCGCCAGTCCGCCCCAGAAGAGCGGCCAGCGCGTGCCGGCTGCACCGGTGCAGGCCACAAACCACCAGCCGATCCCCAAGTAGCCGATCAGGTTGCCAACCCCGCTGATCATCAAGGTCATCAAGGCCTGCGCCCGTGCGCGCCAGGCGGAATCCACCCGCTGATCAATGTAAATCTGCGCCGTGATGAACACCAACGTGAAGGACGCACCGTGCAACAGCACGCCCCCGAGCAAACCGAACTGCCCGGGGATCGCACTCAATCCGAAACGGAGCACGCCAAGGCCCAAGCCACACACGATGATCCATTTCAACCGCCAGTTCACCAAGAGCGCGCTGAGACTGAACATGGCGATAATCTCCGTAACCTGGCCGAGACTCATCCACGCGGACGTGTGCTGGAAGCCTACCTCGCGCAGGTGCGGCGGGGCGTAAGGATAAAAGCCAGTCACCGGAATCGCGAAGAGCGCCACGATGATAAAGACCACACGATGATCGTGATTCTTGAGCAGGCGGAGCGCGTCGAGTCCCAGCCGTTCGTGCCAACTCAAATGTGCCACCGCCGCCGGCGTCTCCAACGGCGGCAGGAGGAACGTGAACGCACACGCCAGCAACCAGACCACGGCGCCGCTGTAGCCCGAGAGGGGCGAAGTATCCGCGCCCAGGAAGCTCACGGTCCAACAACCCGCCATCCAGCCCAACGTGGCCATTGCGCGGATCGGGCCGAACTCCTTCTGCGCGTCGGCAAGCCGGGCCAGCACGATCGTCGAGGCGATGCTGAACGTGGGCGAGGAACAAAGCGCATGCAGTTGGATCAGCGCCAGCACCAGCCAGGGATTCAAGCCCAACTTGATGGCGGTGCTGGCAATGGCCATGGCGATGGCCGTGGCCAGGGAGAGCCCGCGCAGCACTTTCACCGGCGACGCCTGTCGGTCCGCCATCGCACCGAAGATCAACGGCGAGACGAACGCTGCAATGGCATTGGCGGCGAAGGCGTAGGGCTTGATCGCGTGCAGTCCGTTCGCATCCAATACCGTGCTCAGCGGTACAAACCACATCCCCAGCGCCGCCCCCTGAATGAAGAAGAGCGCCACCAGTTCAGCGTATTCGGCCCGCCGTAACGTTGTCAGCACCTGCCAAGGGGACACGGAAGGACGGCAAAAAGCAATCCAGACTGGCCAAGCCGCGCGGACTGTGGTGGACTGCCGGCATGAAAGGCATCTCGATTCTCACAGTCGCCGCCTTGACGGCGATGCTCACCCTCACGGCCTGCCGCTGTCCGGATTGCAGTTGTCAGCAAAAGACCCGCTGCAACGCCACGGTGGAACTATTCAACGGCAAGAACCTCAATGGCTGGACGCACGTTCTGGAAGACTCCGCCGTGTCGCGCGGCGCGGTGTGGTCAGTGAAAGACGGAATTCT
The DNA here is from genome assembly GCA_964634255.1 of uncultured Verrucomicrobiota bacterium. Classification (GTDB taxonomy): domain Bacteria; phylum Verrucomicrobiota; class Verrucomicrobiia; order Limisphaerales; family MWDV01; genus MWDV01. The sequence goes on from CAZWJC010000049.1 coordinate 22,088, forward strand.
GGTCTGCAAGGGCACGCCACTTGGCGTGTTGCACTCGAAGCAGGCGTTCAAGAACTTTCAGTTTGTGCTGGAATACCGCTGGGCCCCAGGCCAGAAACCGGGCAACAGCGGCATCCTGACCCGCATCAACGGCCCGGCCCGCGCCTTGCCGCGGTGCGCCGAGGTCCAACTCCAGCACGGCAATGCAGGCGACGTGCTCGGGTTGCAGGGCATGCAGGTGGCCGCCGGTCAACCGCGCTTCTTCGAGGTCAAGGCCCACAAGGTCGCCGGCGACATCGCGGGCGTAAAGAAGACCGCCGATGCCGAGAAGCCGGCGGGCGAATGGAACACGGTCGAAGTGGTCGCCCAAGGCGGCACCTACACGGTCCGGGTCAATGGCCAGCAAATCAACGAGGCGGCCGGGGTGGAAGTCCTCGCCGGGCCGATTGGACTGCAATCCGAAGGTGGCGAGATTCACTTCCGGAAGGCCACGCTGACGCCGCTGCCGGACTAGGCGTTGCCGCGCTCACCTGACGCCTTGCTCAACACCACTGCCTTCCTGCCCATGCGTGGTGTTTAGGGCAGACTGTATTCGGTCTTGCCGCCTGCTGTGCGGTACGCCTCAAGTGCCTTGTTGAATCCGGCCTGAGCCGTCTCCAATGCTTTTTGGGCATTTGCCACCGAATCATCGGCCGCCTTGTACTGGACCATCACGGCGTTGTATTCCTTTTTCGGCAGCGACTTGCCGTGGTAAAACTGGTGCAAGGCGTCGCGCTTCTGCGTGGCGGTCGCAACTCGAGTTTGAGCCGACTGATAGTTCTGCCGGTTCAAGAGCAGAACCTTCTCCGCAACATCGACGTCGGAGAGGATTTTCACGCTACTACCGTCGCCGACTTGTCGGCGCGTCAGAATCTCATCCGCCGAAACGGCCAGATTGGCGACATGGCTGGATTTCTGGACAACATGGAGTTGCGACTTGTCGGCATCCCAAATGCCGTCATAGACGCGACCGCCCTTCAACACGAAGTGTTCGACAACGGCTCCAGGCTTCTCCTTACCCGTGAATTCCTTGTTGATCTCCTGACCTTGCAGAGTCAGCCCCATCCAGAGAAATGCCACCAAGGCTCGATTCATGTCGTCAGAATAATGCCCGCCAGCTGTTTGGCGACAAGAAATCCGTGTTCATCCGCAACTGGAGCTGTGACGCGACGCCAAGACATCCCGCGTGGCATCGCAAGCGCACATGGTCACCCGGTTTGACTCCGCCAGCGCCGACAACACCGCCACCGGGCAAGCCTTCGGTTACGGACAGGTCAATCAGTGCGGGCCGATTGGGGGCCGTCCAACTGGACGTTTGCGTGGAATACGCATCGTCGGGGACGGCCCAATCGCTGGTCGGCGAATAACACGCGCGACCGGCGACTCGATTGGAATCTCCACCACATCGTCAACAGAGACGACCGGGCTTCGTCGCGGACCTATGGGTCTGCGTCTGGGTCCAATCGGACCTCGTTCAGCGTTGGGATTGAGCGCGAAACTCCCCTCCTCATCACCAGCTGCGGGTTTCTTGTTCATGCAATTGCCTTTCCATTGTCGGACGGATTCAGGTTCTTCTTCAGGTCTTCAGTGCCGCTGGAAACGATCTTGTCAAAACGCTGCAGGAACAGCTCCATGAAGCTGTCGATCCCGTAGCCGACCAAGAACGCCTCCTGCCACGAAACTGCACCATGGCGTGCGACCGCGAGCATCGCCAAGCCCAACCAGAGAGAAAGCACCCCCATGAGGACGGACGTTTCACGGACGTGAATCCAGAGCAGCCAGTCGTCGAGGGCGAAGAAGGTCGGGGCGGTGGCGGCTCGCCGCTGCTTCAAGGCATCAACCCCCACATGCACCACGCCGCCCAAGATGATAAAGCCATAGCCCAACAGAAGCGGTTGCAGCAGCCCAGCCGGGACGAACGAATCGGGGAGGCGCGGGCCGCCCCAGGCCGCCAACGCGACCAGACCAGCTCCGGCCAGCACCCAAAGCACGATGCGGGTCACACTGCGCCAGCGTTGCTTCGGGTCGGGCGACGCCTTGAAGATCAGGCCACGCGCCACGTCCACCACCCCGGAGATAGCCAACGGATGGTCATGCATGAATTGGAGCAGTTCGGCACGCTCGGCGTCACTCGGCAATTCGTCCTGGAATTCTCGCGTAAACACCAAAGGATGTCCCACGCGCAGTTGCTGCAAGTGTTCATCCACCCGCGGCGGAATGGTGACCAGCCCGCAATGCCAGATCACTTTCTTCAGCCAGCCTTCGTTCTCGCCGAGAAGATGCAGCAACTGGTCCACCGACACGTTGCCGTCCGGCCAGCAATCCTTGGCGCGCTCGACGAAATTCTCGAGGTGGGTCACCTCATCGCCGAACAGGCTGTACACCTCCGCGTTCTGTTGGAACAATGCCCGCGCCTGGGCGAGCAGCGCCTCCATCTGCAGCCGATTGCGCTGGTAGAGCGGCGCGCGGTGCTGCAGCGTCGTCCGCAATTCACGTTCCCGGACTTGCGGATCGGCCAGCTTCCCCTTCTCCTGCAACTCCTCGACGGCGACGAGGAGGTTCTGGGCTTCGGCACGCACGTCGCGCAGCAAACCGTAGAGCCGGTTGCAGTCGCGCAACAACTGTTTCTCATCGTCATTGGTGACCGGCATGGGATAGTCCTTTCCTCTTCTGGGGCGGCAGCGGCCCCGTCATCCGTCCCGACAACTCACCCCCGAGATGCTCTCGCAGCTTTGGGTCATTGGATCAGGCGCAACTATGCCCCCGTTGAACCGGTCCGCAACTACTTTTCTGGGGCAACTTGTTCCCAGCTTTCCAACTGCTCCGTGCCGCCGCAATAATGTCGAGCCGTTGCCACCTGCTCATTCATCCCGCTGGCCGCCGCGCTGCCATGGTCACGCGAAAAATCCGTGTTCATCCACGTCCATCCGTGGTTAACATCTCCCCGCGATTATGGAATACGAAGCGGTCATCGGCCTGGAAACCCACGTCCAGCTCAAGACAAAGTCGAAGATGTGGTGCGGCTGCGCCAACGCGTTTGGCTCGGAACCGAACACCAACGTCTGCCCCGTCTGCCTCGGGCTGCCCGGCGTGCTGCCCGTGCCCAACGAGGAGGCGCTTCGTCTGACGGTGCTGACCGGCTATCTGCTGCATTGCGAGATTCCGCGCTTCGCCAAGTTCGACCGGAAGAGCTATTTCTACCCGGACATGCCGAAGAACTACCAACTCACGCAATACGACAAGCCCAGCACGGCGAACGGCTTCGTCGAGTTTGAATTTAGCGGTGGCCTGTCCCGCGTGCGGATCACCCGCGCACACCTGGAGGAGGATGTGGGCAAAAGCACGCATTTCGAGCGGAGCAGCGGCGTGGACTTCAACCGCGCCGGAGTGCCGCTCATGGAGATCGTTTCCGAGCCGGATATCACCAGCGCGGACATGGCCTACGAATACCTCAACGCGCTCAAGGAAATCCTCGTGCACGGTGGTGTCAGTGATTGCGACATGGAGAAGGGCATGGTTCGGTGCGACGTAAACGTGAGCGTCCGGCCCGTGGGCACGAAGGAACTCGGCGCGAAGATCGAGATCAAGAACATGAACAGTTTCTCCGGCGTGCGCCGCGCGCTGGAATACGAGATTCCTCGCCAGATCGCCGTTGTCTCCAAAGGCGAAAAGCTCATCCAATCCACGCGGCGTTGGGACGATGTCGCCGGTATCACCGAGGAGATGCGCACCAAGGAAGACGCGCACGACTATCGCTATTTCCCGGATCCGGACCTGATGCCCGTCGCCCCCGACGACGCGTGGCTCGCCGCAGTGAAATCCCGAGTGGTCGAACTGCCGCTCGCGCGGAAACAACGGTTCATGCGCGATTATCAATTGCCCGCGTCAGACGCGGAGACGTTCAAGAGCGACGTCGCGCTTGGAAATTATTTCGAAGGCGTCGCGAAGCAGGCGAAGAACCCGAAAGCCGTGGCCAACTGGGTGATCAACAACCTGCGCGCGAAACTCGCTGAAGCGAGCGTAAAGCCGGGAGGGACGCGTTCCACCGCGTCCCCGACTGAGTCTCCCATTGGGAACGCAGTGGACCTCGCCGGTGAGGGGTTGGCTAATCTGAAGTTCAAACCAGAAGCCTTGCTGGAGCTGATTGGCTTAGTAGAAAACAAAACCATCAGCAGCTCCGCGGCGCAGCAGGTCTTCGCCGAGATGTTCGACACCGGCAAAGCGCCCGCCGCCATTGTGCAGGAGAAGGGCCTGGCCCAGGTCAGCGATACCGTTGCGATTGAAAAATTCTGCGACGAAGTCATCGCCGCCAACCCCGGCCCGGCAAACGATTTCCGATCTGGCAAGGCTGCCGCGCTGAATTTCCTCAAGGGTCAGGTCATGAAACTCAGCAAGGGCAAGGCAAACCCCGGCGTGGTCGGCGAGATTCTGGAGCGGAAGTTGAAAGTGTGAGCGGCAGTGTCCGTCGCCTCGTAATCGCCGACTACTCTGCCGCCTTCCGCCATTGTGGCGGCAAACTGTCCGTATCCGACGGGGACGCCGGCCGGGCCACAGGGATGCCGCTGATCTCAGCCATTTGTTTCTCGAGGCACTTCGGGCAGATGCTGTGCGTCGTCGGCGTGTCGAAGCTCTTTCGGACGAACTGCTCCAGGGGTATCCACTCGTCCTTGTAGTCAATGTGGTGACACCAGGAACACACCCGCATGAAACCCTCCAGATAGCGGGCATGGCTCAGGATGCGGCGGGTGGACGCAGCCACCAGCAACCACACCCCCAGCACCAGCAACATCTCCAACGTGGACTCGCGGAAGTCCGAGATGTACGGATGATTCCCCAACACCAGGGTGCGGAGACCCGTCAACTCCACAAACCAGGAAAGCGCAATCACCGCAAGGAAACCCACCCCCTGGCACAGCATCACCTTCGACAACGGAAACTTCGTCTGCATAACCACCAACTCTTTCTACGCAACAAACGCCACCTGTGTTTTGAGCACAAACCACGCCGCGGTTGCTCGTTGGGTTGCGGTGCGCTGATGACCGCGCAATTGTTGGATTTACAGAGAGATTCCGGTCGAAGTGTCACACGGCTGTGGCACCAACGGGCTTCATCGGGTCACGTTATTGGAAGAATTAGTCCCCGAAGAGGACACGACAACCCAGCCCCTCAGTGGCCGGTCATCTTCTTGCGGGCGGCTTCGAGAATCTTGCGCTCGCGCTCGGTCAGGCTGTGAATCCCCTGCTGGGAAATTTTGTCGAGGATGGGATCCACCTCACGGCTGATGAACTCGGCAGCCGGCAGGTCTTCGACCGGCTCGATCTTGGCCGGTTTCCAAGGGGCCGTTTTCTGGGTGTGGGTGGCCACCAGCACTCGTGGCGCTTGGCGGCGAAACGGTTGTCGTAGGCGCGGCCAGTCCCACTGCCCCGCCCAGCGGACGAACGCTATACCCGTCAGCATGCCGCCGAGATGCGCGGCATGGGCGACGTTGTCCGTTGGAAGTGCAATCCCATAAAGCGCGATCAAACCGCTTATCAAAAGGAGATACTTCGCCCTCAGTGTGACCGGTAACACGAAGAAAAGCAGCAACGTGAGTGGACGTTCTGGATAAAGCGTGGCGTAGGCCGCCACCAAGCCGAAGACACCTGCGGAGGCGCCCACAACTTCCCCCCCGAGTCTGTTTGACATCAAAAACGAACCAAAAACCTGCATCAGTCCGCCAATTACGCCACCGCCAAAATAAAGCGCGAGGAATCTCCTTCTACCCAACGATTCTTCCACTTCCCGCCCGAACATATACAGAGTGAAGCAGTTCAGGAGCAGATGCCAAGGCCACGGCGCGGAGTGCATGAACTGAAACGTCAGCAGTTGCCACACGTAGCCGTGCTTCAAGCCGTCCAGACTCAGGGCGAAGAGTTGATCCACGGGCGATACGGAAAACCGGTCGGCGGCTGGAAACGCCAAATAGGCCAAGTTCTGCACGAGAAACGCTACCGCGTTGGCGATCACCAGCCAGATCGTCAACGACCACCGCCCGCGGTAGGCGGGCTCCCTCATATACTCACGGTCACCAAGCATGCCAGGCGGAAAGTAGTCGGCTCGGGCCCGCTTTTCAAACGCTCGTTTTGGCGAACGCGGGTTTGCGCTTGCCAGCGGCACGCCGCTCTGCGTTGAATCCGGGACGACATTTCGATCCATTAACCTGAACTGAAATCATGGCAACCAAAACCGTCATCAAACCGGCAAATTCACCCGAGGCCGTGGGCCCCTACAATCACGCCGTCCGCGTGGACGACCTGCTGTTCTGCGCCGGTCAGATCCCGGTGGATCCGAACACTGGGAATCTCGTCTCCGGCGACATCAAGGTGCAAACCACCCGCGCGCTCCAGAACGTCCAGGCCATCCTCAATGATCAGGACCTGACCTTCGCCAACGTCGTCAAGACCACGGTCTTTCTGACGAATCTGGCCGACTTCACCTCCATGAACGAGGTCTATTCGATGTATTTCAAGAGCAACTATCCGGCGCGCTCGACTGTCCAGGTGGCGGCACTGCCCAAGGGCGCGAACGTCGAGATCGAAGTTATCGCGCACTTCTAGCGCACTGTAGCGGCAGTTGGCAAACCCCTGCCTTCCCTGCGCCAAACGCCAGATAGCGGCGCTCTTCCGAGTGCCGCTACGAAAACCAAATGCCCGTCGGAATCCAACTGGCCATCGCGTTCGCCCTCGGCGGCGCGCTCGGCATACTGATCGGCTGGTTGCTGGGACGTGGACGTTCCACGCCGGCGGACAACCGGCTCGAAGCGGAGCTACGGCAGCAAGTTGGTCAGCGCGATGCCGAGTTGGCCGGCCTGCGCGGCCAGCTTGCCGAGACAAGCAACGCCCGCGCGGGAGCGGAGGCCAGCAAGGCGGCGGCGGAAATGCTGGTGGCCGAGCAACGTGCGTTGCACGAGCGCGCGATGGCCGAAGCCAAGGCCGCCCAAGAGAAGGCGCTGGCGGATCTGCGCGAGGCGTTCCGGGCTCTGAGCGCCGAGGCGTTAAAGCAGAGCGCACCGGAGTTCCTGCGGCTGGCGGAGCAGACCTTTGGCAAGTTTCAGGAAACGGCCAAGGGGGATTTGGCGCAGCGGCAGGAAGCCATCAAGGGTTTGGTGGAGCCGCTAAAGCAGCAGTTGGAGACTTACCAGAAACGCTTGCAGCAGAGCGAAACCACGCAGTCCGGCGCGTTGGGCGAAGTGAAGAAGCAGCTCGAAACGCTCGCCCAGCATAGCCAGTCGCTGGCCGCCGAGACTCAGCAGTTCCGCATGGTCCTGAAGTCGAACCAGGCGCGCGGGCGCTGGGGCGAGGAGACGCTGCGGCGCGTAGTCGAAGCCGCCGGCATGAGCGCGCATTGCGATTTCACCGAGCAGTCCAAGGGCGACGAGGGCAAGCCGGACTTGATCGTGCGCCTGCCTGGCGAGCGGGTGATCATTGTGGACGCCAAGGTGCCGGACTTGGATTTCCTCAACGCCTCCGAATCCGCCGAACCGGCGAAGCGCGCCGAAGCCCTCGCCACGCACGCGGCCAAGCTCAAGGCGACGATCAAGGCGCTCGCGGACCGAGATTACCCAAGCCAGTTCCCCAACGCGCTCGACTACGTGGTGCTGTTCCTGCCGGCGGAATCGCTGTTCAGTGCGGCACTGGAGGGCGACCAGGAACTCATCGTCTGGGCCGCGGGCAAGCGCATCCTGCTGGCCACGCCGGCGTCGCTGATCGCGCTATTGCGCTCGGTCAGCGTGAGCTGGCAGCAGCACGCGCAGACAGAGAACGCACGAGAGATCGCGGCGGCGGCGCAGGAACTTTTCGCGCGCGTCGTTACGTTCACCGAACACTTGGAGAAGATTCGCGGCGGGCTGGAGGCGGCTAACAAGGCGTTCAATCAAGCCGTTGGCAGCTACGAATCGCGCATCCGGCCCAGCGGCGAGAAGTTGCAAAAGCTCGGCGGCGGCACAGCAGGCAAGGAACTGGCAGACGTGCAGCCGCTGGATGCGACGTTGCGGTTGCCGCCAACGGCATGACGTGGTTCACTTCTCCCGCGTCTCGGTGAATCGCCGCGACGCGGGCCGATGTTTCTCAATCATGAGGCACGGCCTTCGATGACTCAGATGCAAGGAACTCGGATGAATGTGTTTGTTGCCATTGGTCGTTTGCGGCTGCTGGCCGCTGGCCTCGTCGGGGCTGTGTGCCTCGCGATTGTCCCGGCGCACGGGGCTTCGCTCGAACGCCTCCAGTATAATCACCCCGGACTGGTCGTGGACCTCGGCGTCGGGTTGTGGGCCTGGCCGCTGCCGATGGATTTCGACGGCGACGGCGATCTGGACCTCGTGGTAAATTGCCCGGACAAGCCTTACAACGGCGTTTACTTCTTCGAGAACGCCAGCGGCTACACGGCGAAGAACAAGCTGCCGATCTTCAAGCCGGCGCGGCGCATCAGCAAGGGTCTGCAAAACGTGCAAGTGAGCTTCGTAAACGCCGAGCCCCGCGTGATGTCGCCGGCAACCGAATATCCGAACTTCCGCAAGACCGGCCTCGACGAGCCCACGAAGCTGCCGCTTCCGGTGAATGTCCATCCCAACAAGGTCCGCGGCAACTTCTGGCGGTACGTGGACTTCGATGGCGACGGCCAGCTCGACATTGTTGTGGGGGCAGACGACTGGACGGACTACGGCTGGGACAACGCTTACGACGCGTCGGGCAAGTGGACCAATGGACCGCTCCGGGGCTTCGTTTACGTCGCCCGCAATGAAGGAACAACGGCCAAGCCGGCTTACGGCAAGCCGCAGAAGATCGTGGCTGACGACAAACCGCTCGAAGTCTTCGGCTACCCCTCGCCGAACTTCGCGGACTTCGATGGCGACGGTGATCTCGACTTGCTCTGCGGCGAGTTTCTCGACGGTTTCACGTATTTCGAGAACACCGGCTCGCGGACGGCGCCAAAGTATGCGCCGGGCAAACGGCTCAGCACACCGGACGGGAAGCCCTTGGTGATGGACCTAGAAATGATCACGCCGACGGCGATTGACTGGGACAAGGACGGCAACATGGACCTGATCGTTGGCGACGAAGACGGACGCGTGGCATTCGTCGAGAACACCGGCAAGCTCGCCGCTGACCGCACGCCACAATTCCTCGCGCCGCGCTATTTCCAACAGGAGGCCGACGATCTGAAGTGCGGCGCGCTGGCGACACCCGGCTGGCCACCTGCCTTGCGCCTGAGTGCGTGGGTGCACGGGGGGGCGCTGTCGCTT
>CAZWJC010000050.1:0-31189 GCA_964634255.1 uncultured Verrucomicrobiota bacterium
TCTCATGCGGACCAGCCTAGCCCACACCCTCGGACATTTACGGTCCTATGCCTTTCTTAAGTAAATAATCCCGCTTCCCTAGCCCGACCGGCGGCCAATGGTGCACCTGGCGCCGGCCTTCCCAGTCGATCCCCAACGCGATCAGGATTGCCCGGCTGACAATCACCCCGCCTTCCCGCACGCGCTCATACCGCGCGTCCAAGATCACATACGGATACGCCTCCGTTAAGGGCCGCCGGCTGAACGCTTCGAGTTGGGCATCCAACCGGGCCGTGATCGCGCTGATGCTCGAAGCACTGAACGCGTGCCCGCACAGCTCCTCGGTGATCGCGGCCACTTTCCGCGTGCTGACCCCTTGCACATACATCTGCGCCAACGCGGCCACCAACGCCTTCTCGCTCCGTTGATACTGCTCAAACACTTGGGTGCTGAAATGCCCCGCCCGATCCTGCGGCACGCGCAACACGATCGTCCCCACCCGCGTGATCAATCGCCGCCGGTAATACCCACTCCGATAGCCCACCCGCTGGTCCGTCCGCTCATACTTCCCGGCCTGCAAACACTCCTCCATCTCCAGCTCCAGGATCGCTTGCACCGCTTCCTGAACCACCGGCGCCAAAAACTCCCTCTGTTCCACCAAAAGGGACTTCATCTGCGCCACATCTAGGGTTACTTTCTTTGCACTCTTTGAGGTCATGGTCTCGCCTTTCGTTATCGGGGTTCGCTACACACCCCAGTGGCTACCATGACCTCCTTTGTGCTGAACCATCAAAAAACTACCCACGATTCGTTCCCACGTTCACCCACCCATCAATCCAGCAGCAGGCTGTAGCGGCCCCCATTGGGATCACAGATCACTCGCCCGCGGTCCGCGTCCCAACCCTAGCCACCCCAAATGATCATCTCCGTGCCCGTCCACACCGCTGTGTGAATAACCCGCAAACAAACTGCTCAAGCAACGACCGCATCCGCCGATTATTTGGGTAATCAGCAGTAAACCCGTGCTCTTTATGATATACGGCGCACATTGCCTCGAACACCGTGTCTGCGTGCTCGGTGGGCGACAGGCTGCGTTTATTCGCTGGGAGGTGAATAAATGCGCTGGTGAGGGTGTTGGGGAAGTTTAAGCGACAATCTTCTGATTTGTCTCGTTGTGAGACATGTGTTTGGTCTTTTTTGGGACACTCTTGTGGTGGGTCGTGTGAATTGCTTGGTTTCTGGTAGTGGTATCTCGTCTGCTGGTCGTTTGAGTAACATGATGATTCTGTCACTATTTGCCGGGTTGGTAGTGGTTGGCGGCGTGGTCGCACTCGTCACTTCGGCCTTTGCACCGCTGGGTTACGAGGACGCGGTCGGCTTCCACTACGGAACTCCCGCCATGGTGACGGTGTCTGAATGGGATGCGGCGGCATCTCAGGCAGCCGCACAACCTGCTTAACCACAATAATTTTTACCCTGTTTGGCAATTGCGGAACAGGGTGACGAGCGTGGTCCGGCCCCGCACGAAGGCGGTGTCGGGAAACCATCGAGCCCCTGCCGGGAGTTGGATTGGTCCAAGCTGAATAATCCGCGTGTCTCAGCCGACCGCCAGCGCCCCCGGCAGGGGCTTTCGTTTTCTGGGTAGGACTCAGCGCAGCCCGGACACGAAGAAAGAGAGGAAACTGAATCGGACGGAACGCGCTGGCTGCCGAGATCGGAAACCTCAGCGCTTTTCGTCCAGCGGAACCAAGCCTTGGGCGATGGCATAGCGGGTCAGGGCGGCCACGCTGTGCAGGTTGAGCTTGCGCATCACGCGTTCCCGATGGGTCTCGATCGTGCGCACACTAACGCCGAGGGCCGCGGCGATTTCCTTGTTTCCCTGCCCGCCCGCTATCATCACCAGCACCTCGCGCTCGCGCTGACTGAGCTGGGGACCGCCTTGAGTACGGCCCTTGTTGGCTACCAACTGGTTTAACGCGGTCTGGGCCACTTCTGGACTGATGCACACCTCGCCGGCATGAACTGCCTCCAAAACGCGTACAAGTTCCTCAGGAGCGGTGTCCTTTAGTACGTAACCTCGCGCCCCAGCCTTCATGACCCGCTGGACGTAATCGGGCCGATTGTGGATGGACAGGATGACCACCTTCACCGATGGCGATTTCTGCTGGATAACTTCGGCGAGCTGCATCCCATCCATGCGAGGCATGTTGATGTCTGCAAGCATGACGTCGGGAGAGAGCTCGCAGGCCTTGCGGACTGCTTCTTCGCCGTCGGCGGCCTCCCCTACTACCTTCAGCGATGGCCGTTCAGCCAAACACGCCATCAGACCGCGTCGGACCACCGGATGGTCGTCCACGACCAACACGCGGATTGCCTTTTTCACCGTACGCTTCATCAATCAGGCCCTGCAGCCGCACGCATCCTAACAGGTTACTTGGACCCGAGTAAAGCAACACAAAATGAGTGTCAGGTCTGCGACGTTCATCTGACGTGTCCCCACGCCAACTGCCTGCCATCCCAAACCTTGCTAGCCCCACCGTCCGCTTCACTTCAGCTTCACTTTCGCCTTTGAACAACTGAAAAGAAATCCTAGTCTCGCCGCATGAAACATACGGGCAAGGCGCGGCAGGCGGCGATGCGGCTGATCTGGATGACGCTGCTGGTCCTCTTGGCCATCCTCCTGACCGCGATCATCGCGGCGTTTCTGGGTAAACTCGTCCTGGCGTTGGCGCCGGTGATCATTTTCGTCTGGGGCCTGTTTGTGCTGTTCACGCTCTATTTTTTCAGGGATCCCACGGCGCAGCCGCCGCCCGGCAAAGGGCTGGTGCTTTCCCCAGGACATGGCAAGGTGGACGTGGTGGACACAACAACCGAAACGCGCTTCCTCGGCGGCGAATGCCAGCGTATTTCCATCTTTCTTTCCGTCTTCAACGTGCACGTGCAGAACGCGCCGGTGGATGGTCGGGTCGTCTTCCTGAAACACACCCCCGGCCAATACCTCAGTGCGCTTAAGACCGACTGTGGCCTCCACAACGAAAACGTGCTGCTGGGCATTGAGACCTCCGATCCTGCAAACGAGCGTCTCAGCCTGCGGCTGATTGCCGGCGTGCTGGCGCGACGCATCATCCCGTGGGTGGAAGCCGGCGAGGAGATAAAACGGGGTGAGCGCATCAGCCTCATCCAATTTGGCTCGCGGGTGGAAGTCTATCTGCCCAAACGGGCGAAACTCTGCGTGAAGGTGGGGGACCGCGTTGTGGGTGGGGAGACCATCATGGCGACGTTCGACTAAGAGCGCTTTATGGCTTCCAGCCAAAATCCGCCAACGGCCAAGCCCGTCCCCGAAGGGGGTGACAGTGAGGTTCGGCTGCGCATCTACTTCCTGCCCAACCTCCTCACCGCCGGCAACCTTTTCTGTGGCTTCGTCGCCTTGACCAAGATCGTGGAGGCGGACCTGACGCCGCTGGCCGATGGCACCATCAACTGGATGCCGATTAAACTGGCGCTCGCGTTCATCTTACTCGCCTGCATCTTCGACCTGTTCGACGGTCGTGTGGCTCGCATGGGCGGGCGCGAGAGCCCCTTTGGGCGGGAGTTCGACTCGCTGGCCGATCTGATTTCGTTTGGAGCAGCCCCGGCCTTTCTGGTGCATCGGATCGTGTTGCGCGATGTCTTTGGTGACCATTACACAGAGGTCGGCTGGTTCATTGCCTCCATCTATCTCATCTGCGGCGCGTTCCGGTTGGCGCGGTTCAATTGCCTTTCGGCCATGAACGCCCCCGGAGCTAGCAAGGACTTCCTTGGCTTTCCTATCCCCTCCGCCGCGGGTCTTGTGGCCAGCCTAACGCTGTTCATCATCAAGCTCAACGAAAAGGAGAAGAGCTTGGGCCACTGGGGCTATCTGCTCGCCGTCGTACTCGTGTTGCTGTCCGCGATGATGGTCAGCCAGGTGCGCTATCCCAGTTTCAAGTCGCTGGGGCTGCGCTCCACGACGACTTTCCTGAAGATAGTCATCGGCGCGTTGTTCTTCGGAATGCTCCTCGTGCTCCGGGAGAAGATCCTTTACTACGTCTTGCCGTTCTTCTTTACGGCATATCTGATTTACGGCTTCGTGCGGCCTCACATATCGCGGCGCATCCGGCATGAGATCGAGGAGGAAGAGGAGGAGGACGAAGAAGCGGCGCGGACGGACTGAGTCATGCCGGAGCTGCATCCCATCCTGGTCGCGGCTTTGACCGGCTTCATCAGCGGCCTGCTGCTTTCCATCCCCATCGGGCCGATCAACCTCACCATTATCAATGAGGGCGCCCGACGCGGGTTTATGTGGGCGGCGCTCATCGGGGCGGGCGCCTCGGTGATGGAGATGATCTATTGCGCCATCGCGTTCACCGGGTTCTCCTCGTTCTTCGGCAACCGTTACATCAAGGCGGGCATGGAGTTGTTCAGCTTCGTGTTCATGTTGTTTCTCGGGCTGAAATTCCTCCTCGCCAAATCCGTCAGCGCCCCCACACACCTGCTGCCCGGCTCCAGCCGTTTGGAGGAACGGATCGAAGAGCGGATCGAGGAGAAGCTCCATCCGCACTCCGCGTTCATGACGGGTCTGGTGCGCGTGATGGGCAACCCAGGAGTGCTGCTGTTCTGGATTATTCTGGCGGCCAACTTCATGTCACGGGATTGGGTGGAGCCCAACTGGCCGGGCAAGCTGGCCTGTGTGGGTGGGGTCGCGCTCGGCACCGGCTTGTGGTTCACGGGACTGAGCTGGGCGGTGTCGCTCGGTCACCGGAAGTTCAGCGAGAAGACGCTGCTGCGGATCGAGCGCGGTTCCGGCATCGGATTGCTGGCGCTGGCACTCATCCACGGTGGGCACATCGCTTGGCAACTGGCCAAGCACAGGATGTAGGCTTCGGCAGTTATGCCGACCCCTCGACAACTCCCACCCCTCTCCCTATCTTTGCCCCATGGCCGGCACCGCCGAACCGTTAATCGCACCCGACATCGAGCAGGACACGTCCACGCGTTCCGACGCGGACCTTGATGCCGGCTGGCTGGTCATTTGCTGGAACGACCCGGTCAACTTCATGGGCTACGTCACGCACGTGTTCCAAGTCGTGTTCGGCTGGAATCGGCAAAAGGCGGAGTTCCACATGATGCAGGTCCACAAGCAGGGCAAGAGCGTGCTCACCCGTGCGACGATGGAGAAGGCCGAACACTACGTGCACCAGCTCCAGCACTACACCCTGCAAGCCACCATGGAGCGTGCGGAGTGAAACTGCTCCGGTCCGACGCGGACGAACTCGTCTTCCAGCTTTCTGCGGGAGAGAAAGCCGTCTTACTCGACGTGATGCAGCTCTACCCGCGCGTTCCGCCTGCGCACCATCGCCTGAGCCGGGAAGCGCACACCACGGCCGACGAAGAGAATCAGCGGTTGCTCGACGATGCCTTGGCGGAGCAGCGGGCGCAGAACAAACGCCACTTGCAGGCGCTGCTTCAGGATGCTGCGACCTTCCGGCGCGTGAACAAGCATTGGCATTTTCGGCTGTGTCGCGCGGACTTTGAGTGGATAATGCAGGTGCTCAACGACGTGCGCGTCGGAAGCTGGCTGGCGCTGGGCTCGCCCGAGGACTTGCCGCGCGGATTTCCGGATGATCCCAAGACAGCGCCGCACATCTTTGCCATGGAACTCGCGGGGCTGTTCCAGATGGCCCTGCTCGAATCCATCGAGAACGGTTCCGGACTTTGAACCTCGACCGTGCCCGAGCCTCCCTTACTGCCGGTCTTGCTGCCCCGTCGGGCTTGGTTTCCCGATCCACGCCACGCCGATGCCGAAGGGTTGGTCGCCGTGGGTGGCGATTTCTCCGTGCCGCGGCTGCTGCTCGCCTATCGCAGCGGCATCTTTCCCTGGACCGATGATCCGATCACTTGGTGGTCGCCCGATCCGCGTGGGATCATTGAGTTCGACCGCTTTCATATCTCCACAAGCCTCGCCAAGCTGTTGCGCCAAGAGGTGTTTGAAGTCTCAGCCAACCGCGCTTTTCGCGAGGTCATGCTCGGCTGTGCCGAACCCGCACCCGGACGTGGCGAAACGTGGGTCACGCCCGCATTCGTCGAAGGCTACACGCGGTTGCACGAGCAAGGGCATGCCCACAGCGTCGAATGCTGGCTGGACGGACAACTCGTGGGTGGAATTTACGGCGTGGCCATGGGCGGGTTCTTCGCCGGCGAATCCATGTTCCACC
This sequence comes from uncultured Verrucomicrobiota bacterium, assembly GCA_964634255.1. Taxonomy (GTDB): domain Bacteria; phylum Verrucomicrobiota; class Verrucomicrobiia; order Limisphaerales; family MWDV01; genus MWDV01. The sequence goes on from CAZWJC010000050.1 coordinate 6,213, forward strand.
GCGTCAGCAACGCTTCGAAGGTCGCACTCGCCAGCCTGGTCGAGCGCCTGCGCACCCGCGGCTTCACGTTGTTCGACGTGCAAATGCTCACGCCCATCACGCGCCAGCTCGGCGGCGTGGAGATTCCGCGGGTGGAGTATCTCCAGCGGCTCGCCGCCGCGGTGGAACTTCGCTGCGCCTTCTGACGGCTCCGGTTTGCCGCCGCGGGAAACAGCGCTACTTTGGCTGGCGATAGAGAATCAGCCCAATGAAAGCCGCCTATATCACGCGCACCGGCCCGCCAGAAGTCATCGTCTATGGCGATCTACCTGCGCCCCAACCCGGCCCGACTCAGTGCCTCGTCAAAGTCAGCGCGGTGGATGTGAACCCAATTGACACCTACGTCCGCAGCGGAATGGTTCCCGCCAAGCTCGACTTCCCGTCCATCCTTGGCCGCGACCTCGCTGGTGTGGTGGTTGAAACCGGCGACAACGTGAAGCGTTTCAAGTCCGGCGACCGGGTTTGGGCATCAAATCAAGGCTCATTCGGCCGCCCCGGCACGTTTGCAGAGTTCGCGGCCGTGGAGGAATGCTGGCTTCACCTGATCCCACCGAATGTGGCCGATGAAGACGTGGTGGCACTCTCGCTCGTGGGCATCACGGCGCATCTCGGCTTGGTGCGCGATGCCAAGCTGAAGGCCGAGGAAGTGTTGTTTGTCAATGGCGGCACGGGTGGGGTTGGTTCTGCTGTCGTACAGATGGGCAAGATCCTCGGCGCGCGGGTCATTACCACCGCCGGCACCGACGAGAAGGCGGCGGCCTGCCGCGCGCTGGGTGCGGACTTAGCGATCAATTACAAGACCACGGAAGTCGCCGCCGCAGTGAAAGCCTTTGCCCCCAGCGGAGTGAACGTGTGGTTCGAGACGCTGCGCGAGCCGGATTTCGAGCGCACCGTGCCGTTACTGGCGATGCGCGGGCGGATGATCGTGATGGCGGGCCGCGACGCGAAACCGCTCTTCCCCATCGGCCCGTTCTACGTGAAGGATTGCTCCCTTCACGGTTTTGCCATGTTCAACGCTTCCGCGGAAGAGCAGCGACCCGCCGCAACGGACATTAACCGCTGGCTGGCGGAAGGCCGGCTGAAGGCGCGGGTTGACCGGGTGCTGCCGCTGGCGGAAGCGGCGAACGCACATCGTTTGCAGGAGGAAAGCACCATTCATAAGTCCGGAGCGTTGGCGGGGAAGATCGTGCTGAGACCGTGAGACTGATCCCGGCAGGGTGATGTCAGCGGCGTCCGGAATCAAATTGACGCGACCGCGCGCTTGTTTGCATGATGCACCGTGACGCACGGTGGCGCTGAGCCGCTGCGCGCGTTTTTGTCTGAGAAAGGATTGAACATGAAACTCGACGCTTTGTATTCGGAACTGACTTTGAAAACGAACGCCAAGCTGGCGTTGGTCGTGATGGATGGCTTGGGCGACATCGCCACCACTGCGCAGGGCCGCCTCACGCCGCTGGAGGCCGCCCAGACGACAAACCTGGACGCGTTGGCGAAGGAATCGGCGCAGGGCCGGCTGATCCCGATCGCGCCCGGAATCACGCCCGGGAGTGGGCCCGGGCATCTCGGCCTGTTTGGCTACGACCCGATCGAATTCCAGGTCGGCCGGGGCGTCATTGAAGCGCTTGGCCTTGGAGTCGAACTCAAGCCCGGCGACGTGTGCGCCCGCGCGAACTTCGCCACGCTCGATGCGAAGGGCTTGGTCACCGACCGCCGCGCCGGCCGCATTCCGACGGAAACGTGCGAGAAACTTTGCGCGATGCTTGCTGCCAAGGTGAAAAAACTCGGCGACACGCAGGTCATCATCAAGGCCGGCAAAGAGCACCGCTTTGTGGTCGTGTTCCGCGGCAAGGGGCTCGAAGGCCCGCTCACGGATGCCGACCCGAACCGCGAAGGCTTTGCCATTCCGAGCGTGAAGCCGCGCGATCCGAAGAATGCCAAGCAGAAGAAGATGGCGGCGCTCATCGCCGACTTCTACAAAGCGGCGCTGCCGATCATCGCCAAGGAAAAACCGGCTAACGGCTTCCTCATGCGCGGAATCGCGCACCAGCCGGACATCCCGCTCTTTGCGGACCGTTACCAACTCAAGCCCGCGTGCCTGGCGGTGTATCCGATGTACAAGGGCCTGGCACAGCTCGTCGGCATGACGAAGATCGAAGGGCCGCAAACCATCAAGGAGCAATTCGAGCGCTATGTTGCCGAGTTCGACAACTACGGTTTCTTCTTCATCCACTTCAAGTACACCGACAAGTACGGCGAAGACGGCAATTTCGAGGCAAAGAAGAAGGCCATCGAGGAGTTCGACGCGGCGCTGCCGATTCTGTTGCAGAAGAAACCAGACGTGATTGCGATCACCGGCGATCACTCGACGCCGTGCGCGATGAAAGGCCACTCGTGGCATCCGCAGCCGGTGTTGTTGCACTCGCCGTTCAGCGGCACGGATAAGTTGGAGCGCTTCACGGAAACCGGCGCGAACCTCGGTTCGCTCGGAATTCTTGAGGCGAAATATCTTCTCCGTCTCATGCAAGCGAACGCCAAAATGTTCGATAAATTCGGCGCGTAGCATTTCGCTGGACGCAAAAAACTTCGGCCCGCGTGCAAAAAAGAATTGCATGCGGGCGTTTTTTTTTACACAAACAGGCAACAGACATGACGCGCTCGTCTCACAAGAGCAGTCGTTGCAAACCCTCAAACCCAGAGGGGAGGTGAAAATCAATGCCCGCAAAGAAAAAGGCCAAGAAAAAAGCAGCCAAGAAAAAGTAACCCCGTAAACAAAAACGATTCCAGGACGGCAGACCTGGCCTAAGGCCGGTTTCCCGTCCTGGTTTTTGTTTTTCACGTGCGACCGCGCCGTTCGGCGGCGCTGGTCCCGACACCGAAAAATGGCTGGCGTGCTCGCGCCGGCGTCGTTACAACAACGCAACTGAAACAACGGTGACTCATGGCCAAGCTTGTCTTTGACATCGAAACCTCTGCCCTGCCGCCCGAGACGTTCGACGACGCCCAGCAGGAGTATCTCTTCCGCGAAGCCACCAAGCTGGAGGACGAAGCCGCCCGCGAAACCAAGCGCGCCGAGATCCGGCAGCAATTCAATCTCTGGCCCTTCACTGCCCAGGTTGTGTGCGTGGCGATGCTCAATGCCGACAGCCAGCGCGGCCAGGTGCTCTTCCTCGCGGAGGACTTCGAGGAAGACGCCCAGGAAGGCGGGCCGGTCGAGTTCGTGCCGTGCGTGGACGAACCGGAGTTACTCACCGCATTCTGGGACGTGGCGAAGCATTACGAGGAGATTGTCACTTTCAACGGGCGCGGCTTCGACGTGCCGTTCCTGTACCTCCGCTCGGCGTTGCTGAACGTACCCATCTCGAAGAAGAACTGGCTGGGCTATCGTTATCAGACCGAACCCCACTGCGATCTTGCTGAGCAATTCACCTTCTACGGCGTGAGCGGACGCGAAGGCGCGGCACGGCGCTTCAACCTCGATTTCTACTGCAAAGCCTTCGGCATTGATTCGCCAAAAAGCCACGGCGTCACCGGCATGGATGTGAACACGCTGCTCGCCGAAGGCAAATATCGCGAGATCGCCGAATACTGCCTCCGCGACGTGCGAGCAACGGTGGCGCTTTACCGCGTCTGGCGCGACCGGCTGGCGGGGATCAAGTGAAGTCCGAAGTCCAAGGTTCAAAGTCCGAAGTCCGCCGCGTGCTGGTTTGCTTTGCGTTGAAAGAGGAGGCGCAAGCGATTCCGTGCAAGGTTTGGGGCTGGAAGGGCGAAGTACTCATCACCGGCATCGGCCAGGAGAACGCCCGCGCCGCCGTGGGTAAGGCTTTGGCGCTCAGCATTCCCAAGCGGGTCTTTACCTGCGGCTTTGCAGGCGCATTGAATCCCGCCCTCGCCTTGGGCGACGTGGTGTTTGAAACGTTTGAGGCGGCGCTGGCTGCAAAACTGGCGGCCAGCGGGGCAAAGCCGGTGAAGTTCCATTGTTCCTCCCGGGTCGCCGTGACGGCAGCCGAGAAGGCGGAACTGCGGCGAACAACCGGTGCGGATGTCGTGGAGATGGAATCAGAAATAATCCATGCGCTTTGTCGCGAACGCGGTATCCCCTGCGCCACCGTACGGGTGATTTCGGACACGGCCAATGAAGACTTGCCGCTGGATTTCAATCGGCTCGCGAAGCCGGATCTGAGCCTCGACTACGGCAAGCTCGCCTTGGCCATTGCCAAAGCGCCGGGGAAGATTCCGGATCTGTTGCGCCTGCAAAGGCACTCAAAGCTCGCGGCCCAGCGTCTCGCGGACCTGCTGGCCAGAGTGCTTTGAGGTTTAGGAGAACCGACGGCAGATCTACTTTCCAGAGCCCCGATTCTATGAAACTACAGCTCTGAACGGTGGCTCGAACATGCAACCGGTCAGCGACAGCGGCAGAAAAACGGACGCGCCACAGTTTTCCCATCCACCAGCTTGCTCGCTTCGCGAATTGCCCGCTTGCATCGCCAATGGGAATCGTGGCCACACGAGCTTCGCAATTCGTCTGCAACGCTTTCTGCGTCCTCATCGCCGAGCGAAAAAGCTGCCTGAAGCAACAGCATAAGCGCCTCAGCACGGGATGAAAGAGGGATTATCCTCCTTGATTGAACCAGTGCCGCGCTCAATACGTGTCTTGCTTCAGTGAGAAGGCTGCGCTCTGCCAAGGCAACAATCTCCCAAGCCCGAACTGCGGTCCTCTGGTATGCGTCGTCGCACTCACCGGCCGCCTTGGCTGCCCGCCGCGCAACCTTGATCGGTTCGTCCTCAGTATACCGCACAACACAGGCGAGTGCCTGCGCGCGGAACCAGGGATCAGAAACAGACTGCGCCTTTTCGAGTGCTTTCCGTGGATTTCGCCTTGCCAGAGAGCATGCCTGATCGCGTTCCGATGTCGCGCTCATTGGTCGGCGGAGCGCTACTTCTTGGCGGGCGGGGGCAGGGGCAGCGTCTCAGCGGAGTGGTTGCCAGCGGGCTGATAAACCCCCGGCTTCAAGTCGGCGAGTGGATCGCGCGTCTGGTAACGTCGCCACGCCAGGATTCCGCCCACGGTGAGTCCCAAAACGAGCAGCAACCCCAGGACAATCACCCCTTTCCGCCAGTCTATCTTCGAGAGCTGGAGCATGACGAAATCCAGCGGCGTGCGGGGATGCGGCGTCAGATTGGGCGGCTCGCAGAACTTCTCCGTCTTCGACAACTCCGCTTCGAGCTGCGCCATGACGTGCGGGACATCGAGCTTGAGAAGCGTGGCGTAACTGCGGGTGAAGCCCTTGATGTAAACCGGCGCGGTGAACGCGTCGAAATTGCCTTCCTCCAGTGCGCGCAGATGGTCCGTGCGGATCTTGGTGATATCCGCCACCTGATGAATCGTGAGGTTTCGGGCCTCGCGGGTGACACGGAGTTGTTCGGCAACCGTCGGCATGCGGCTTCATTTAGCGATGGCGGACGGCGTTTGGCAATCCTGGAAAGCGGCTTGCCCGTCTTGCGCCCGGCTGCTTCACTGCCAACGTGACATTGCCTTACAGAGTCGCCACGCTGCTTTACTGCTTCAACGAGCGGGACGACGTGCTGCTGCTCGAACGTGCTCAGGAGCCAAACCGCGGCTTGTGGAGTCCCTGCGGCGGCAAGCTGCACATGGCCGAAGGTGAATCGCCTTACGCCTGCGCCTGCCGCGAAGCGCAGGAAGAAATAGGCTTGGAGCTGATGCCGGCGGACCTGCATTTGGCCGGCCTGGTCAGCGAGCATGGCTTCCAGGGCAATGCGCACTGGCTGATGTTCCTCTTCGAGGTGAAGCGCCGGCTCACGACGCTGCCGCCGGTGCATGAGGAAGGACGGTTTGAGTTCTTTCCGCGGACGGCGCTCGGCGGGTTAAAGATTCCGCAAACGGACGCGGAACGCATCTGGCCGTGGTTTTGGAAGTATCGGGGCGGCTTCTTCGCGGCGCATTGTCATTGCCATCCCGATGGTCGAAACACGTGGACGCTGGAGGAATCGCTGGGTTTGTGTTCGGAGGCCAGAGTTCCGTGCGTGTAGTCAAAAGCCCGTCCGCCCGCAGCGGTTGAACCGTAAGTTACAGAACCAGATCTCGTGAGCGAACCCATCATCGACCTGCACAGTGACGATTACTTCATGGGCGAGGCGTTGCGCCAGGCACGTCGGGCAGCCGCGGCGGAAGAAGTGCCGGTTGGCGCCGTCATCGTGCGCGAGGGGTTGATCATCGCCCGGGCGTTCAATCAGGTGGAACTGCTCAAGGACGCTACGGCACACGCAGAAATGCTGGCCATCACGCAGGCCGAGGAAGCGCTCGGTGATTGGCGGCTGACGGACTGCACGCTCTACGTGACGAAGGAGCCGTGCCCGATGTGCGCCGGGGCAATCGTCCACGTGCGGCTGGCCCGGGTGGTCTTTGGGGCGAGCGATCCGAAGGCCGGGGCAGCGGGCAGCGCGATGAACTTGCTCCAATTCCCCACGCTGAATCACCGCTGCCCGGTCACGCCGGGCGTGCGCGAGGCCGAATGCCGGGAGTTGCTGCGCAATTTCTTCAGCGCGCAACGCACGAAGCCGAAACCGGGCGCGGACAATCCGCTCAACTGAATTTGAACCCGGAGCGCGGGCCGAGTCTCAACTGATCGAAATCAGTGAGACCTTGCCGTACTGGGGATGGCGCGCGGCGCCATTGGCTTTGGGATCGAGCGTGGGTTGCCCGTCCACGAAGAACACGAATTGATGGTGGCCGTGGTTGAGTTGAACCTGGAGGGTCCACGCCCCGTCCGGCTGGCGGTTCATGGGATGCGAGCCCGGGTCCCACTGGTTGAAATCCCCGGCAATGGTGACGAGGTGCGCCTTGGGCGCGAAACAAGCGAAATTGACCGGCTTGGCCATCTTCTTGGCCGAGTACCGGTTTGGCGAAACCTTCCAATCAATGTGCGCGCAATGCATGCGTTCTATCCCTGTGACTTTCCCGCGTCCAAGCCGCCCTGGCCTGGTGCCGCAGCCGGGCAAAGAACCAGAAGAACCTTTCTACCGCAATCGGAAAAGTCAACCCAGCCGGAATGAGCTGACTATGCAGGCCGGGCCGCGGCGCTTGCGCGCTTGCCAGCCCACACGGACCGGCGGCAACATGTCCTCATGTTTACGGGAATCGTGGAAGAAGCGGGTCGGGTGGAGCGCATCCAGCCGACAGATAAGTCCATCCAACTGACGGTCAGCGCGGCGTGCTGCGGGCGTGGACTGAAAGTGGGCGACAGCCTGGCGGTGAACGGGTGTTGCCTGACTGCGGTGAAGATCACCCGCCGCGGGGGCCGGACACTCGCCCAGTTTGATTTGCTTCAGGAGACGTGGAAGCGGACGAACCTGCAGTTCGCGCAAACCGGCTCGCTGGTCAATCTCGAACGCCCCTTGCGTGCAAGCGGCGAGTTGGGAGGGCACTTCGTCACCGGTCACATTGACGGTGTGGGGCGCATCACGCGCTGGGAACGCGCCGGTCAAGATCACGTGCTGGACATTGCCGCCCCGACGGAGGTGATGCGCTACGTGGTGTTCAAAGGCTCAATGGCGGTGGATGGCATCAGTCTGACGGTGGCGGGTGTGCAGAAGCGCGGCTTCCGCATTTGGATCATTCCGCACACCTTCGACATCACTGCGTTGCGCGAACGGAAGGTGGGCGACGCGGTCAACCTCGAAGCCGATCTCATCGGCAAGTATGTCGAGAAGTTCTTTAACGCGAGGTCTTCGGCTTGAATGGGTCCTTCTGCTCCATCATCGAGGCCGGTGCGATTTCAGCGACGCTGCCGGAGGGAATTCGCACCTGTTCGCCTTGGAGGTCTTTGTAAACGTAGCTGGAGCCTTCCAACTTGGGTTTACCGCGGGTAGTAATCTTGTAGCCGTTGTTCTTCGTGATGACGTAGTGGCGGGCGCAACCGGCAGCAAGCAGGGGCGCGATCAATAGGATGAGCCAGATTCGTTTCATGGTGGTTTGCATCTTTGGCACTCAGCGCGGTCATCATGCGGCCCGGGCAACCGCTTGCCAAGCCCGACTTCGAGAGACTCCGACGCGGCGCGCAAGCTCGGGCCGGTTGCCGCTAGGATGAGGGTGCGGCTTGCCGCGGCGCGCCGGATGGCTGATTGGTGGACGTATTGCCACTCAATCGCCGAAGAGCCGCCTGGCAATCGCGGGTCATCTCTTCGTCGCCTGCGGTGATGGCCAGCCGGAGCAACCGCTCTCGAAATGAGGTGTCGTCCCCCCAAGCAGGTGAAGCGGCTAGCACCTGCTTCAGCGTCGCCAAGGCCGCCACGTTTGCTCCCGAGGCGGCCTGAAGATCGGCACACGCCAGCAGCAGTCGGATTGTTTGTTGGGGAGACGGGTAAGCCCGCAGGGCCGTTTGATACGCCTCCAAAGCTTCGGGCAGAGCGTTTTGCGCACGCAGCAGGTCCCCCAACTTTTCACTCAGGACCGGGCTGGATCGTGTTTGTGAGAGTCCTCTGAGGAAGTGGATCGCACCCGGCAGCGATTTACTGTTAGCGACCAGTTGATCCGCCTGCATCGCGTAGGCCCACTCGACGCGCGGGTCTTTGCGCCGTTCCAGTTCGGCAGCACGGGCGCTCAGGTTTTGCCGGAAGGGCCGGTAAAGCGGGTCGCCCACCACGGTGGTCTGCCAGGAAAGGCCAAACTCGGCCGACCACGCCGCTTCGCCAAAACTGAACCCTAACTGGAGCCAGTTGCGCAGTAGTGTGCCCACGTCTGACGTGCCCGTGAGGTAGGGCTCATACACCGAACCCAGCGAAACAGTCGCGCCTCGGGCAAGCAGCGGGCCCACCCAGTTGGCATTCGTGGAGCGCAAGGTGGCTGCGCTGAAGGAGTGCAAGTGATAAGCAAAGGCGCCGGGCATGAATTCCACATCTTTCGCTGCGAATGGGCCGCACGCGCTGCCGGCGTACCAGCCGGCGTAGATGGCCACCTGACTCAAGGGATATTCCTTTGGCAATGTCTTAGGCGACAGATCCACAGCGACATCAAAGCCCAGCTTGGCGCACGCCATAGCCGCGCCGTGCATCACCTCATCGCCCACCTTGTAGCTGCCCTCGCGGAGCCCGCGCATATCCACGTAGGCCCGCCCCCACAAGCCGTCGCGCTCCGCCGCCACCGCCTTGTCCACCAAGCCGCAGGCGATATCGGCGTTTGGGCCGTCGAGTCGCGCCACCACGAGCACGCCGTTGGTCGGATGCAGCAGGGCCGGGTTGGCAGTGCCATAAACGTGGTTGGTAATCAGACCGGCGAGCAGCGGGTGTTGCCGCAGCCGCGGCAGCCAGACCAGCTCGCTGTCCACCGCGGCTTCATTGCGGCGCAACTCGGGGCGCGTCGCGGCGGGGATTTCCTCCGCCAGAGTCGGCTCGGCTCGGATCTTCAGCGGCACGCCATAGCAGAGGACCGCGTAACGAATCCGTGCGGCGGCGGGTAGGATTGAATCGCCCGTCGAGTTGGTGGCGGCAGAATCCGCGCTTCTCGGGCTAAATGAAAACAGCTTCTGTGCAACAAGCCAGTCGAACAAGGGCTGCTGCAAGCGCGTCTGGAAGTCACCACGGGAAATCTCTTCGGTGAGCGGCAGATCGAGGCCCAGCAACTGCGCCGCTGGAACCTCACGTTGCCGGGCGTAGTGCTCGGCCACACGCCGTGAGTCTGCAGATTTTGAATTATAGACGACGACGACCGCATCGCCGGTTTCCGCGGGGGCGCAGGACGGCTTCCCCATCAACAAGGCGACTAAGAGCAGCCCGCAGAAAGACAAACCGCAGTAGCTGCCGGGTCGGGGCTTGATGACAGTGCAGATCACGGGCGCACCTTGGCACAAAGCCGCGAAGGCGTCAGTGCGAAAAAACCAACCAGATGGGGAGTCTCCGCGTGGAGATCGAGCGTGCCTCACTGTCCCGGCGTCGGCGGGGGGGCTGATCCGGCTGCTCCCGGGGGCGTCAACTCCGTCGGCGGCAACGGTGGCATTAAACCAGCCTCCACTTGTGCCTTGGTCCGCTCGCGCTCCACCTCCATGAGCACAATCTGCTCGGCGGGGCTGAGCTGGCTCTGCTGTGCTTGATTGGCGGCAGAGAAGTTCGCGGAGCCGCTCTGCATGCCGGTCGTCAATCCTGTGCGCATCGGACGACTGGGCATGGTGGGCAAAGTGGCGCCGCTGCTATAACTGGAGACCGGTCTGGCAGTGGGCGTCGGCGGCATGGGGATGCCCGGCATGGGCACCTGGGGCCGTGGAACGCCCGGTATGGCGCCCGGGACCGGAGCTCCGGGCGTGGGCGCAGAAGTCTTGGCGATGTAATCCACCAACGCCAGATTGGTGACTTGGCCCGAATTGCTCAGTTTGACCGTGCGTGCCTCGATATCAATGGCGAGGATTTCAATCGCGCCGCGGCGTTCGCCTTCGTCCAGCACCAAGGCCTCTTCCTTGGGCGGCTGGCCGGGCTTGGGCGGCTCGGTCACTTTCAACAGCACCCGGCGTTTCCCAAAGAGGTTCGAGAACCCCTGCAGCTTGAGCTGGTTTGGGGGCGGGGGCGGGGGTGGGGTGGGCTCAGTGGAAACGACCGGCACAGGTTTCAGCCCAAAGGCGTTCCGGTCGACAACCGTCTGGTAAGGATTCCCGCCGCCGTCAGACGTAATTGCGCCGGCCTGCCAGACCCAACCCACCAGGGCCAGCCCGCTCAACAGCCTGTTCGCAATCTGCTTCATGTCCGCAATCTAAACCTTGCTCATCAAAACACCAGCCCGGCTTTTTGGTTGCGCCGAAAGCGCCGCCAAAAGCGAAACCGCCGTCGCAAGCTTGGGCTCGCGACGGCGGATTTCCGGCGATAAACTAGTTTGCGGCGCGACCGGAAATGCCCTTCACGCCCTTGCCAATCAGCTTAGCCGGTTCCTTCGGGCGCAATTCGCGCACGGCCTTGCCCGCCCGCCACATCTCGGAGTCGCGAATCTCGCTCAGTTCCTTCTGCAACAGCGCCTGGTAATTCGTGCCACCGCAGGCGGAGAGAACGCGGGCGCATTCCTTGCCGGTCTTGACCCGGTTGTAGAGGTCCTTGAACACGGGCAGCACGGCCTTCCGGAACTTCGGCTTCCAGTCGAGCGCGCCGCGCTGTGCGGTGGCCGAGCAGTTGGAATACATCCAGTCCATGCCGTTCTCGTCCACCAAGCGGATGAGCGATTGCGTGAGTTCCTCGACGGTTTCGTTGAAGGCTTCGCTCGGTGAGTGACCGTGCGAGCGGAGCACGTCGTATTGGGCTTCCATGATGCCGGCCAGCGCACCCATGAGCACGCCACGCTCGCCGGTCAGGTCGCTGAACACTTCATGCTGGAAAGTCGTGGGGAACAGGTAGCCCGAGCCGACGCCGATGCCGACGGCCAAGCAACGTTCTTCCGCACGGCCGGTGTAGTCCTGCTCGATGGCGTAGCTGGAGTTAATGCCCGCACCGGTGAGGAAGTTACGGCGCACATTCAGACCCGAGCCCTTGGGCGCGACCATGATCACGTCCACGTTCTTGGGCGGGATCACGCCCGTCTGCTTCTTGTAGGCGATGGAGAAGCCGTGGGAGAAGTACAGCGCGTCGCCATCCTTGAGGTTTGCCTTGATCGTGGGCCAGACGGCGCGCTGGGCGGCGTCCGAGACGAGCAACTGGATGATCGTGGCACGCTTCACGGCCTCGGCGATGGGGAACAGCGTTTTGCCCGGCACCCAGCCATCCGCCACCGCGCGGTCCCAGTCGCGCTTGAATTCCGGCGCCTGACCGATGATGACCTTGAAGCCGTTGTCGCGGAGGTTCAATCCCTGCGCCGGTCCTTGCACGCCGTAACCGATGATCGCGATGACTTCCTTCTTGAGAACCTTACGCGCCTTGGTCATCGGAAATTCCTTCCGCGTGACCACGGTTTCCATTGTTCCACCGAAATTGATCTTTGCCATGTGTTTGCTTGTTCAGGTTGCGGTGCGCGCGTTCATCGCGACGCACCTGGTTGTGTCAGTTTGCTTTTCCAGTTCGATCCGGAACGGTTCCGAGCTGCCGTTTACTTGCGGGGCAGGGCCACCTTGCCGGTGCGGGTCAAATCCATGATCCCGAACGCCTTCATCAGCTCGATGAACTTCTCCACCTTGCTTTCGTTGCCGGTGATCTCGATGGCGAGGCTCTTGGGCTGCACGTCCACGATCTTCGCCCGGAAAATGTCGGTGATCTGCATGACCTCGGCGCGGCTGGTGGAATCCACCTTGACCTTCACCAGCACCAGTTCGCGGTCCACGTATTCGCCATCACAGAAGTCCTGGACTTTGATGACTTCCGGCAGCTTGTTGAGCTGCTTGACGATCTGCTCCAGGGTGGCGTCGTCCCCGCGCGTGACGATGGTCATGCGCGAGGCCGTCATGTCCTGCGTCGGGGCGACGTTCAGCGAGTCAATGTTGTAACCGCGTCCGCTGAACAGCCCGGTGACGCGCGTGAGCACGCCGAACTTGTTTTCCACCAGCACCGAGATTGTGTGTCGCATAAAAGTCCGTCTTAAACGGAGGTTCGGAAGCTAGCAACCATGCGGTTTCCGGTCAATTTCTCATTTCCGCGGAACGGATGGTCCACACGCCCGTTTCTCAAGGCCGCGGCAATTCGAGGGGGCTTGTCGTGGGGTTCGTGGCGGCGTCGAGCCTCTTGGCCTGAATGATCTGCAGATAGTTGTCGGCGACGACATTGCTCTTCCACATCAGGTTGCGGGACCGCTGGAACCAAGGTTCGGCGGCGGCGTAATTGCCCAGTTGGAAGTAATGCCACCCGACGTGGGCCACGGTGAAATAACCGTTCGGGTCCAACTCGGCCGCCTGATCGAAATAACGCTGGGATTCCTCCTTCCGGCCCAACCAGTCCAGACACATGCCGTAGCGCAACGGCCCGTAGGGATCGAAGCGATTAAGCTGCATGGAGCGCTCGAACCACGTCATGGCGTTGGTCGCCAGCTCGCGGTAATTCTCGCCGCCTTCGAAGCTCTGAATGCGCAGAGCCTCGCCCACCCGATAGGCGGTTTCGAAGTTGTTAGGTTCAGCGGCAAAGGCTTGTTCCAGTGCTTCCACCTGGGCAGGCGAGAACGCCGCCTGCTGATTCGCGCGCTTCAGGCAGACGTATTCCGATGCGCGCCGCACGCTCTGCGCCCCCAGATACACGATGCCCGCCGCCAGGACTACTGTGGTTATGGCTTTCGTCGCCGTCCGTGCGGTGAACCAGTAGCGTTCCGTGGCAAACCGCAGGTGAGCGCTAAGCAGTGCCCCCCAGGTCACGGCCAGAATGGCGTTGGCCGGGATGTGCAAGTTGAAATCAGCGAGGGAGTGAATCAGGATCGCGAACAACCCCAGCGATGCCCCGAAGACGAAGGCGAACTTGTTGCTGGATCGTCCGCCCAGTTCGCTGAGCGAGCCACGGACATAGCGCCAAGTCTGCGCCACTCCGAGGAAGAGCAGTCCCCATACGCTGGCCACCAAGCTCGCGCCCACGATTCCCCAATCCGTAAGCGTATTGAGGTAATCGTTGTGAACCCGGTCCGGGCGCTCTTGGACAAGTGCCGGACGATAGGCGCGGAAACGGTAATCGAAATGCCCGGGGCCAACGCCCCACCACGGATCTTCCTGCCACATCCGGACCGCCGCGCGCCAGATCGCCGGGCGCTTGTAGCCGGATTGTGTTTCGGTGAGTTCCTTGGTTACCAGCTCCCAGCGTTTCTTAAGGAAATAGCTTTTGGGCAACACCGCCGCCCCCAGCCCCAGGATTACAACCAACAGGCCGAGCGCCGGCCAGCGGTAGGCGCTGCGCACGGCCAGCACCGTGAACAATACGAGCAGCGAAACACCCGTGGAGATCCAGCCCCCCCGCGACATCGTCACCACGATGCCGGCCATTAAGACGAGTGAGGCGTAACCCAACACCACCTTGCCCACCGGCTTGGCCCGGCTGGCGAACGTCCACGCCAAACTCATCGGCAGGATCATCTCCAGGAAACCCGCCAGGTGGTTCGGGTTGATGTAAGTGCCGCCCACGCGAAACTTGTACGGGTTGATGAAATGCCACACACGGTCCGAGCCGGTGATGAACTGGTAGAGCGCGTAGGCAGCAATCAGCATCGCCAGCCCGATCATCGTGAAGGTGATCAAACGGGTGGATTCTTGCCCGTGCAGGTTGTTGAGGATGGCGAAGAAGAGGACGGTATAGACGAGAACTCGGATCAGTTCCTGGCGCGCGACGTATTCGATGTCAGCCGTGAGATAGCGGGCCACCGCGTAGCCGGCAAACGCCACCACCGCCCAACAAATCGGCGGCCACAGGAGTTCCAGCCTCCGGTCCAGCCACACCCGCGCCACCCACAACACGAGCACGCCCACCGTGAGAGTTTGAATGACGGTGAACTCCAGCATCCGCACCGCTCCGGTGGCCAATGGTCCAAAGACGAGGATGGCGAGCGTCAGGAGAAGGATTCCCCGCTCACACCAATGCTCTGCGAGTTTGCGATTCATCGTGCCTGCGGCCGTCAGTGGCGGGCCAACGCCAACACCGTCCGTTGTGCGGCGATTCCACGGCCGCTTTTTTTATACTCGTACAACCGGGCCGCGTCGAGGAGACATCACCGACGGGGCAAAAACCGACCGTCTCCAAAAACGATCACACTTCCCGGCCAATGGCCGGCTGCCAGCAGCACATCCGTCAAGTGACTCGACCCGGGATCAGCGGACGAATTCGCGTGGGTCCGTGACCTTACCCGTGATCGCGCTCGCTGCCACCGTGGCTGGCGAGGCGAGGAACACCTGCGATTCTTTGTCGCCCATACGCCCCGGGAAATTACGGTTCGTGGCGCTGATGCACTTGAGGCCGGGCTTGTTCATCCGCCCGAAGGTGTCCACTGGTCCGCCGAGGCACGCGGCGCACCCGGCGTTTTCTGTCATTTGGACGCCGGCGCTGACAAGGACTTCCCAGATGGTCTGATCGCCCCACCGCGTGGTCTGGAGTTCGTGAACGATCTCCGGCGTCGCCGGCACGCCAAACGTGTCAATGCTTACCTTCCGCCCGCGCAAGATGCGCGCAAACTCCACAAAGTCGCTGGTCTTGCCGCCGGTGCAGGAGCCGACGTAGGCGCGATCCAGCTTCATGCCCTCCATCTCCTTGGCCGTCTTGCGCTGGCCAGGATCAGGATGACACGCAACCGTCGGTTCGAGCTTGGACAAGTCCACCACGAGCTCATAGACGAACTTCTGGTCCGGATCGGCTTCCACAGGTTCGTAGCTGGCCTTCGTTCCGTTGAGCTTCACCCGCGCGTCCACGTATTCCCCCGTACGAGCGTCAAACGGGAAAATGCCATTCTTGCCGCCGGCCTCGATGGCCATATTGGCGACGGTCATGCGGTCGTCCATCGAAAGCGAAGCCACGCCCGGACCGTCAAACTGCATCGCACGGTACGTCGCGCCGTCGAAACCGATCTCGCCAATGACGTGCAGGATGATGTCTTTCGCCATCACGCCCGGCTGCAATTTGCCTTCCAGGCGGAAGTGCATGGTTTCCGGGACCTTGAGGAGCAGCTTGCCCGTGCCCATGACGAAGCCGGCGTCCGTGTTGCCAATGCCCGTGGCGAATTCGTTGAAGGCGCCCGCCATGCAGGTGTGCGAATCGGTGCCAAACAGCACTTCGCCCGGCCGCGTATGGCCCTTCTGCGGCAGCGCTGCGTGGCAGACGCCCGCGTACTTCGAGCCGAATTGCCGCTTCAGCACGCCTTTCGCCACGTCGAACTTCCACGTGCCGTTCGGATCATCAATCACGTCGTAGAAGTAGGCGATACCCTGCTCACGGACAAACTCGCGGAGGATGTCGACGTTGCGGTTCGACAGGGAATCTGCTGTGAAAATGTAGTGATCGGGGATGATGACCACGCGGTTCTTATCCCAAACCTTGGCGGTCTTGCCGAACTCGCGTTTGAAGACGCCAATGGTGCCGGGGCCGCACACGTCGTGCGTCATCAACACGTCGGCATTCACCCAAATGTTGTCGCCGGCTTCCACCCGCGCCTTACCGGACGCGCGGGCCAGCAGTTTCTCGGTCAGTGTCATAAAGCGATTTGCCAGTCCGAAGCCGTAGCTCGACCGGCCATTTCAGTGGTTGAAAGCTAACGGAACGAGTGAAGCACTTCAACAGCGAACGCCTGAGCTTGCGCGTCGCGTTTCTCTCGTGGTGCGAACTATGGAAATCCATCAGCGAGGTCAACTTCGGTTTGCAAATCCAGCCCTTTGCTCTAAGAATAGTGCGGTAATAACCCAGAGTTCGGCCGGCTTCCTGTCGCATGGCGGATGCTCGCGAGGAAGCGCGGGAAGGCGGCCAGATCAAACACGAATCAGAATCATCGTATGCAAACGAACACCACTACCAGCCAACCGCGCTGGCGCTTCTTCCGCGCCGGCGGCTTCGACCAGGTCAAACTCGAAACGGGCGCCGACTTGATGAGTCTCGACCAACTCGATCAGAAGCTCTGGGTTGCCTTGGCCTGCCCCACGACCGGACTGGAATTCGATCCCAAGACCGCCGGCCTCATCGACACGGACAAGGATGGACGCATCCGCGCGCCGGAACTCATTGCCGCCGTCAAGTGGGCCGGTTCGATGCTTAAGAATCCAGACGACTTGGTGAAAGGGGGCGACGCCGTTGCCCTGTCGGCGATCAACGATGCCACGCCCGAAGGCAGGCAGCTATTGTCCTCCGCCAGGCAAATCCTCGCCAACCTCGGCAAGAAGGACGCCAGCGGCATCTCGCTCGCCGATGCTTCCGACGCCAACAAGATTTTTGCCAACACGGTGCTGAATGGCGACGGCGTGATCATACCTGAATCTGCGACGGACGATGCCACCAAGGCTGTGATCACGGACATCATCGCCTGTTTCGGCAGCGTGCCGGACCGTTCCGGCAAGGCGGGTATTGATCAGACAAAAGCCGACGCGTTCTTTGCTGAGTGCGCTGCGTTTGACGACTGGAACAAGAAGGCGGAGGGAGACAAGGCCAGCATGCTCCCGGCGGGCGATGGCACAGCGGCCGCCAGTGCCGCCGTGAAAGCCATCAAGGCAAAGGTGGACGACTACTTTGGCCGCTGCCGGCTGGCAGCGTATGATCCGCGCGCCCTTGGCGCGCTCAATCGCAAGGAGGAGGAATACCTCGCCATCGCCGCCAAGGACATGAGCATCACGGCCGCGGAGATTGCTGGCTTCCCGCTCGCCCAAGTCGCTGCCGGCAAGCCCCTCCCGCTCAAGTCCGGTGTCAACCCCGCCCATGCCGACGCGGTTGCCGCGCTCTGCGTCGCCGCGGTGAAACCGCTGCTGGGTGACAGGAGCGAACTGACGGAAGCGGACTGGGCGGCAGTGCAGGCGAAGCTGGCGCCGTTTGATGGTTGGGCTGCCGGCAAGGCCGGCGGCGGCGTCGAGAAGCTTGGCCTCAAGCGCGTGCGCGAAATCCTGGGCAGCAAGGCGAAGGAGACCATCTCCGCGCTCCTCGCCAAGGACAAGGCGCTCGAACCAGAAGCGGCTTCGATTGCGAACGTGGAGAAGCTGTGCCGTTTCGTGCGCGACCTTCACCTGCTGTGCATCAATTTCGTCAACTTCAAAGATCTCTACGACGGCGGCAACCCTGCCATCTTCCAGTGCGGCACGCTGTATCTGGATCAGCGGTCCTGCAATCTCTGCCTCACGGTCGAGGATGCCGGCAAGCACGCCGCCATGGCGGGTCTCGCGGGTGCGTTTCTCGCCTACTGCGACTGCGTTCGGAAGGGCACGGGCGAGAAGAAGAGCATCGTCGCCATCTTCTCGCAGGGTGACGACGAAAACCTCATGGTCGGTCGCAACGGCGTTTTCTACGACCGCAAGGGCCGGGACTACGACGCGACCATCACCAAGATCATCTCAAATCCCATCAGCCTGCGGCAGGCGTTCTGGTCGCCGTACAAGAAACTCGTGCGCCTGATCGAAGAACAAATCACAAAGCGCGCCGCGGCGGCCGAGGCGGACGCTAACGTCAAACTGGCTCAGGCCGCAGAGACCACAGCCACAGCGGATAAAGCGGCCAAGAAACCCGAGCCCAAGAAGATTGACGTGGGCATGATCGCGGCGTTGTCCGTGGCGTTCGGCAGCATCGGCACCGCCCTCGCCTATTTCCTCGGTTTGTTCAAAGGCATCGCGCCCTGGCAGCTTCCATTGATGCTGGTTGGCCTGATGCTGCTGATTTCCGGACCCTCGGTCATCCTCGCGTACATCAAATTGCGGAAGCGCAACCTTGGCCCGATCCTCGACGCCAACAGTTGGGCGGTGAACAGCAAGGCCAAGATCAACGTTCCGTTCGGCACGAGCCTGACCGGCATCGCGAAACTGCCGACTGGCGCCTCTGTGGACGTGAGTGATCGTTACGCCGAGAAGTCGGCGCTGTGGCCCAAGGTGCTGGTTTTCCTCTTCGTAATCTGGTGGATCTACGCGTTCATGTCCGACATGGGAATCCTGTGGCGAATGACGAAGAGCTGGGAAACGCCATTAGGCAAACCGCCAGCCAGCCTGAGGTCGACGACAGGCGGCAGTACCAACGCCCCCATCCCGGGCGTTACGGTGAACCTGACGACCAACGCGGCAGCGGTTAAGTAATCCGTTGTTCTGAATCCGGGCGGCACAAGCTTGGCGCTGGTGCCGCCCGTTTCATTTTGTCGTGAGGCAAGTCTGTGTAGTCAGCTCCATACTTGCTGGCGGCCAAGCCAGTCAGCGGCTTCTTGCGAATGTGGGGTCGGGGCCAGAAGCGCATCACCTCCGTATGGGCGAACTTTTCTGCGACGAAGTCGAGGTTGTCGAGCCTCAACTCACGCACCGCGACGCGGGGCGTATTAATGACAACCTACAGGACTACGAATACGGCATCCTCTTCTGCGGTCACACACATTGCGGCCAGTTCTGCCTCAGATTTCTGGGCACGCCATTCGTACCAGCACGGGACAACCGGTTCATCTAAGGGCTACACGATTGGAGAGGTCGCCACATCCTCATCGCCCGAGGAGTTGGAACTGTGCTGGGCGTCCGGTTTGATTGCCGCCTCGAAGTAAGTTTGATCACGCTCAACTGACAGAATGGGGCGATTGACCCGGCGCCTGGCGAAGCGTACTTAGGTCCGGCGCAACTGGCATGAAAAAAACTCCCACGCTCGTTATCCGACTGGCACGAGCTTCAGACCTCGCCGCGATCAACGACATCTACAACCACTACGTGCTGCACTCGACCTGCACGTACCAGGAAAAACCCGAAACGTTGGCGGGCCGCCGAAAGTGGTTTCGCCACCATGGGAAGGTGCATCCGGTCCTGGTTGCGGTTCGCGGCTGGCGCGTGTTGGGCTGGGGCTCGCTCTCCCCGTACCGCCAACGCTCGGCCTACCGGCGGACGGTCGAGAACTCGGTCTATGTCCATCCCGAACACCAGCGCCGCGGAATCGGCTCCCGGCTGTTGGAGAACCTGATCCAGTGCGCCCGCGGGCTTGGGCATCATACGATCCTCGCCGGGATTGACGCCGAGCAAACCGGCAGCATGGCCTTGCACGCCAAGTGCGGCTTTGAAAAGTGCAGCCACCTCAAGCAGGTCGGGTTCAAGTTCGGTCGCTGGCTGGACGCGATCTTCATGCAGCTTCTGCTGGAAGACCGCCATAGAAGCAGGTTGTGGCTTGATCGGCGAGAGCGCTTACCAGACGTTCCGTCTCTTCCTGACCGAAGCGCAGAGCAGGTTCGCCGCCGCGCCAAACCCGATCAACACCAACAACGGGACTATCACCGCATTGAGGCCGCTGCCAAAGCTGATCAGTTGATGCAGCGCCTTCAGCGCCCAACCGGTGGGTAAGC
The DNA here is from genome assembly GCA_964634255.1 of uncultured Verrucomicrobiota bacterium. Lineage (GTDB taxonomy): Bacteria > Verrucomicrobiota > Verrucomicrobiia > Limisphaerales > MWDV01 > MWDV01. The sequence continues at coordinate 26,173 of CAZWJC010000050.1, forward strand.
AAAGCGCGAGGGTCTTGAGCGCGGGTGGCGCGACTTCGAGCGGCCACCAGCAACCGCCGAGCGCAGCCATCAACAAGCTCGCCAGAACGCAGACGCCGACCACGCGGTCCTCGGCAGTCAGCAGGAAGCCAACGAGCACCCCGAATGACGCGGCGACCCATGCAAACACGATCAGGGTCAGCGCCACAGCAGGCAGGTTCGCCCCGAGGTTGACGCCGAACAGGAACTTTCCCACCGCGAGGAAGAAGGTGATTTGCACGACCCCGAGCAGCATGAGCCCGTAAATCTTGCCCATGACGATCTCGCCGGGCATCACTGGAAACGTCGTGATCCGCTTGAGCACGCCGTTTCGCCGCTGCTCTGCTACGGTTGCGCCGCCGAAGATGAGCAGGTTCATCATCAAATACATCACGAGGTTGCCGGGCAGCGAGAAATTGAAGCCGGACGGCACGGGCTTCCGCCCCGCGAACCGCGCATCCAGGGTCACGGGATTGGGGGACTTCATGATTTCTCGGAGCGCGGCTTCATTCAGCGCGTTCGTTTCCCCGGGACGGGTGACAGCTTCAAGAATGTGCCCGTTCATAGCGATCAGCGCCCGCACCAGCCGGACTTCAATGATCGCTGTGTCCGCTTCGCCCGAGCTTTCGCGTTTGAGGAACTCCAGCTTGGTCTGCTTCTGCTGCAGCGCGTTGGCCGTGAACTCGGCCGGTATGCGGATGACTCGGTCTGCGGTTTCGCGGTTGGTTGGATCGAGCAGCCACATACCTTGGGCGCCGAGTTCGTCCATGAAGACGCGGCCAAGGAAGTTCGTGTCGAGATTCTCGACCACCACCGGCGGCGTGCGGTTGTACGGATTGCCCGGACCACGACTGGCGAAACCCATGAAATAGACAAACGCCAGCGGCATCACGAACAGCCAGACATACGAGCTCTTCCGCTTCAGAAAGAGGCGCAGATCGTTGTGGCCGATATCGAGAACGCGTTTCATTCTGGAGACGAGTGAAAAACACCCAACATCGAATGGGGGAAGGGATCGCGCGCCCTTGGTTGTTGGGCGTTGGGTGTTCGTTGTTCGATGTTGCCCGGGCTCATCATGCGCGCAGCCCCTTTCTAAAGCGCCGCCGAAACAGGAATGCCGCGAGTGCGATCAACAGGACACTCAGGCCCGTCAACTTGAGCGTCACGAGCAGCCACGGCACATTCGTGTTGCCGAACTCCAGATTGCGCACGGTGTCGGCGTACCAGTATGTCGGCAGCATCGGCGTGATGTGCTCGCGCAGGAACGTCGGGAGTTGTTGTGGCGGGAAGGCGCAACCGCCCACCAGCGCCAGCGCCATGCCGGCGATGTTGCTGAGCACGTTCACCGCGCGCTCGTCCGCCACCATCGCGGTCAGCACGGCCATGAACCCCGCAGCGAAACCGGCATAGCCCAGCGTTAGGACCGCCAGAGCGAGCGGGTGCTGCCATTGAATGCGAAACGCCAACGCCCCGCCGCCCAGCATTACCGCGCTGCTGAGCAACAACAACACAACCGCGAACACGACCTTGCCGGCCACAAACGGCGCAAGCGCGTGGCGCAGCGTGTGGTAGCGCTCGAAGGTGTGCAGACGCACCTCGCGATGCAAGTCGCTCAGTCCGTTGGCGGCGATGAACAGCAGGAACATGGCGGCCATCCCGGCCAGCAGATACCCGAAAATGTTCACGGATGATCCGCTCTCCGGCTTGCCGCCCTTGGTCCCGGCGCTCGGGGAGTTCGTTCCCTCCGGTTTGTCCACACGCACATCCTTCGTATAAGTGACCAGCGGCGGGTTCACGTAGGGTTTCGCCGCCTTGAGCTTGTCGCCCGCGCGCTCGATCAATTGCGCAACCTTCCTGTAGTCGCCCTTGCCTTCAATCACCGCCTGCCAGTCGGGGAACTCGGACTGGAAATTGCGCGCAACGGCGTTCAAGCTGGTCACGACCGCGCCCAAACCTTCCTCCAACACGGCGGGGTGGATGGACTGGGCCGGGTTCTTGATCAGTTCCAAGCTCACGCGCTGGCTGCCAGTGAGATAGCCGCGGGTGAAGTTCGTCGGGATGATCAACACCGCGGCGAGTTTGTCGTCGTTGATCTGACGGAACGCGGCCTCGCGATCCAGGAACACGGGTTCGAGCGTCTTCGCCCCTTCCCCTTGGTTGGCCGCGCCGCGGAGGAACTGCGTGAGCAACGAATCATCCTCGTCCACCACGGCGAACCGGATGCGCCCGAGCCCGCCGCTGTCCGACTTGCCGCCGAACGCCAGCCCGATCAGCGCCGTGATGCAGAGTGGCACGGCGAGGTTGATCAGCCAGGGCAGCGGATTGCGCCACGCGCGGCGGAGGTCTTTGGCGAGCAGGACGCGCAACATGGCTATTCTCTCAAGTCCCGGCCCGTGAGTTGAAGAAACACGTCGTTCAGACTGGGTCGCTTGAGCGTCACGTTCTCCACGCGAACCGGCAGGCCGAGCAAATCTCTCAGACATTCCGACGGGTCGCGTGCCCCGATCGCCGCCACGACAAGTTGCCGCTCCGATTTCTGAATCACGCGGAAGCGATCGTGGAAACCGCCCCACGCATCAGGCGAAGCGTTCTTGAGATCGGCCTCCAGGACGAACAGGCGGTCGCCTCCGAGCCGCTCCTGAAGCTGCGCCAGCGTGCCTTCCGCCAGCAACCGCCCGTGGTCGATGATGCCGATGCGGTCGCACAGCGATTCCGCCTCTTCGAGGTAATGCGTCGTGTAAAGAATCGCCGTACCGGAGGCGCGCAGCCCGCGGATGAATTCCAGGATGTTCAGCCGCGCCTGCGGATCAATGCCCACCGTGGGCTCGTCGAGAAGCAATAGTTTCGGGCGATGGAGCAACGCGCAGCCGAGGTTGATCCGCCGTTTCATGCCGCCGGAATAAGTCTTTACCGCGTCCTTCGCGCGATCCGTCAACGCGAGTGCTTCAAGCAAGTCGGTGGCGCGCGCCTTCGCGTCGCCGGAACTCAAGCCCGCCATGCGCCCCCAGAACTCCAGGTTTTCGCGTCCGGTCAGTTCCTCGTAAAGTGCCAGTTCCTGCGGCACCACACCCATCACGCGCTTGGCGCGCTGGGGATCGGACCAGAATGGGTGGCCGGCCACGGTGACTTCGCCGGCGTCCGGCTTGAGCAGACCGGCGATGATCGAAATGCTGGTGGTCTTGCCCGCGCCGTTTGGCCCGAGCAGGCCGTAGAGTTCGCCTGGCTGCACTTCAAAACTGATGGCATCCACCGCGCGGACTGCGCCGTAGGTCTTTGACAATTGTTGTACGCCCAACAGAGCCATGCGCGCGAGAGTAAGAAAAGACCGTTGAACGGCAAATTACATTTCTAAGACGAGTTTGGAGGCGGGCGCATCTCAGTTTATTGCAGGATGTCTTCTGACCTGAAAGGACAGCCGTGGATCAGCCCAGCGGAGCGCCGCCCTGGGTTCAAAGGGCACAGGTCCCGGCCGCTCTGCAGGAGCGGGGGATCTCTGCCTCATGGTTACGCGCGCTCTTTCAGAGCGCGGTCTCGGTGTCTGCTTGGTCTCAGGGCGCGCTCGCGGCGCGAGCTTGCCCTGGGCTGGTTCACCCCCGGCCCATCAGGCCGTCGTCCGCCGGGCAATAACCTGAAATGCGCGGCGCGTGAGCTTCAAGCCTTCGAATCGCTTGCCACGAAACCACATTTGCGGTCTAATGCAGCTAATCCCAAGGCGTACCTCCGAGTCGGGCTGTCTGCATGAGTGAAACGGATGACCAATCGGCAGCGGTAGGTTGCGGCGCAAGCCGCGCGGCGGAGGAGTTGTTGCCCTTGGTTTACGATGAACTGCGTCGACTTGCCGCCTACCGCTTGGCCCATGAAGCGGGCACGCAGACCCTGCAACCCACCGCGCTGGTCCATGAAGCATGGCTGCGCCTGAAGGGATCCACCGGTCAAGACTGGGAGGGGCGGACTCACTTCTTCGGCGCCGCGGCGGAAGCCATGCGGCGCATCCTGGTGGAGAAAGCCCGGCGACGGCAGCGCATCAAACACGGTGGCGGTCAAGAGCGGGTTGAGTTGGAGGAGGCGGACGTGGCCGGGCCATTGCCTGATGAGGAGTTGCTCGCGCTCGACGAAGCCTTGCCCCAACTCGCGGAGGTGGACCCCGAGGCGGCCAAGCTGGTCAGCCTACGCTTCTTCGTCGGCCTGACCCAGGTGGAGGCGGCTGAGCAACTGGGTATTTCCCGCAGCACCGCGGACCGGACCTGGGTGTTTGCCCGTGCCTGGCTATACCACCGACTGCGCTCGCCAGTCGAACTGGACGGGAAGAACAACCTCCCTTCCTCACTTTCTTGAAGCAAACCGACCGGCGACGGCGCATGTATCCGTGAAACAGTGGATCGGGATCGACTGAATGAACACAGATTGGGCACGGGTGAAACAAGTGCTGGCGGAAGCGGCGGAGCGCAGCTCGCCACCGGAGCGAGCCGCCTATCTCGACGCCGCCTGTGGCGGCGACGCGGCGTTGCGCGCTGAGGTCGAGAAACTCTTGGAGGCCCACGATCACGCCGCGGGCTTTCTGGAAGAACCGGCCATCCCCGCGCCCCAAGGAACGATCAACCTGTCTTTGCCACCAACTGAAAGGGCCGGGGACAAAATCGGTCTCTACAAGCTCCTCCAGCAGATTGGCGAAGGGGGTTGCGGCGTGGTGTACATGGCCGAGCAAGAGCAGCCCATTCGCCGCCGGGTCGCGCTCAAGATCATCAAGCTGGGCATGGACACCAAGTCGGTTATCGCCCGGTTCGAAGCGGAGCGGCAGGCGCTGGCATTGATGGATCATCCCAACATCGCGCGGGTGTTGGATGCCGGCGCGACCGACACGGGCCGGCCTTACTTCGTCATGGAATTGGTCCGCGGCATCAAGATCACCGACTACTGCGACCAGAACCAACTGTCGACCCCTGACCGGCTCAACCTGTTCATCCAGGTTTGCCACGCGATCCAGCACGCGCACCAGAAA
>CAZWJC010000051.1:0-30746 GCA_964634255.1 uncultured Verrucomicrobiota bacterium
GTCAGCGTTACCTTGTTACCAAGGACCGGCAGAGATCTCTTGGGGTAAGGCGATGGACTTTCGCGTCATCCTGTCCTCAATACTTGTCGGGCTGCTCGGAATACCGGGCATCGTGTTCTCAGGCACACTCACCCGCCCGACCTGCCTTACGAGGCTTCACTTTCGTTCAGGACTCCGTTTCGTCCTCCGGCTTCCTCCCCACACGGCCTCACGGCTCATGCAGTTGCCTTCGACTCGTGGTTGCCTTCCGAAGGCCCCACAAGGGTCTTTCACCCTCTAGCTCATCACCATGCCCAACGCACGCGATTCGCTAGACGCTTCTCTCCGTCCTTAGCTCCACTTTCCCCGCTCGCCGACCACAGACCGAAGCTGTCCTTTTATGCAGCTTTGAGTAGCACGACATGGGAGTCCATGTTCAACACTTGCGTTCCATTCTGAAGTGTTGCGAGTGGCGAATTTCGATGAGCGGCTTCGATTGATTCGTGTTACTCGCAGTTGGCACTTCAGTCCGGGATGGCCAGAGGGCGAGCGTTCCTCGACTGACGAATAATCCCACGCCCGCGGCTCACAACCGTGTGACGGTTCAACTCACGCGACCTCGCGAACCATGTTTTCGCTACCGAACGGATTCGCAACGCGGAGTATGCATTCGGGGTCGTCCTGCCACTGTCCATCCACCAGGAAACGGTAGTGATATGTGCCCGGCTTCAACGGGACACCCGCGTGCCATATCCCGTCGCCAGCCTGCCGAAGGTGGATCGGCGACTTCTGCCAATGGGTAAAGTCGCCAACCAATTGAACGCTCGCGGCACCTTGAGCGCGGATGCTGAATGTCTGTTCGCGCGATGTCTTTGTTTTCTTTGCCATAACTTTCCTTTCGGTTTGTGGTTGTTGTTCATTCGAATCGTTTGCCGCTAACTTTCATCAGCCAATTGTGCGCTGGCGGGCCGACGCCTTTGCCAGGCTGCAAGTAAGGCAGCGAGACTCCTGGTCGGTGGGACAGCGACGTAGGAGATGCTCCACCCAAAGCGGGTCGGTCGCCTGAAGTGTATGTGGACTCGATTCCAAATGAGTCCGCGGTCTTGCACAACCATGCACACATCATCAAATGAGATCCGCTCGGACTTGATGAAGTTGGACACAACGTAATGTCTTGCACCGGACCGGACGCACTTCCACATGACGAGACCTGCGAGGGCGACTACCGCGTGCGCGATTCCCAGAGTCAGCAGCGTCCACGGCACGTGACCGGAGGCGAGTGACTGCTTTGCGGTAAAGCCGATGGCCGTTGCCGCAATAATCGCCGCGCACAAGACCGCGACGTGTGGCTTCAACGAGGAGATGCGCATGGTCGCTTCGGCGTCCTGAGCCAGGTCTGCCGGACCGACATAGGACCGTGCTACTTCAGCTCCCACCCTGGTCGCAAGCGGTGGTTTCGCCCGGTTCATAAATGGTAATGACCGGCAGCTTCCGGCTGGTAGAGCACTTCTTCGACACGTAGGCGCACTGGGCCAGCCGGAACTTCCCATTCGAATTCATCTCCAACCCGGTGGCCCAACATGGCGGTGCCGACCGGAGCCACGACGGAAATCCTGCCTTGCTCGATGTTCGCCTGGTCGGGAAACACAAGCGTGTATGTGACTTCCTCGCTGGTTTCCAAATCCCGTAGGCGGGCTTTGGAGTTCATGGTAACGACATCCGAGGGTACGTCCTTCGGCGCGACCACGCGCGCCTGCAACAATTCCGATTGCAGCCCCCGCAAATCGTCGCGCGAGGTTTTCATGGATTCGATCAATGGTTTGAGCCGCCGCATGTCGGCCTCGGTGATGTATATGGCCCGTGGATTCATAATGGTGTTCACGTGATTTACCTTTCTATGGTTGATGCTTGTGGTCGTAGCTCCGGCCTTGGTCGGGTCGAGAGCCAAAATGCCATTTCGTTGACTTGCCCTGGGGTGCCGAGCACCAGCAGTTGGTCGCCAGGCTGCAACGACTCTGAGCGCCCCGGCCCGAGCACCGGGCGATGGTCGCGTTCAATGCCAACGATCTGAATGCCGAACAGCGAGTTCAGCGCGAGTTCGCCCAGCGGTTTTCCGACGTGGCGTGAAGTGGCCGGCACGCTCAGGTGTTCGAGCCCTACTTCCGCGAGCTTGGGCGCTTCGCTCTTGGCCGCTGCGGCTTCTGCCTCGGCATGAAGCCAGCTTTCGGCGCGCCGCAGATTCTCGTCGTGTCCCAGCAGCAATATTTTGTCGTTCGGGAACAAAACAGTATCGGCCCCCGGATTGGGGATGGCGATGTCCTGGCGTTCAATGCTGACAATCGTGCAGGAAAACAGCTCGCGTAGCGGCAACCCGGCGATGGGTTGCGCCACCGCTCGTGAGTTCTCGGCGATGGTGCATTCCGCCAGGTTCAATTCCCAGCGGCCATTGGATTGAGTCAAGCCGGCTAAAACCAGTCTTCCATCGGTAAACGGGGAATCCGCCAAGTGCGTTCGCAGTTCGAGCTCGAACCGGCTTTGCAGACGGATAAGCTTGCGCCAGAACACCACCGCCAAAATTACGCACGCCGCCACCAACAGGACCAAACCCCACCAGGGGAAGGCGGCAAATGGAATCAGAACGGCCAACCACAGAACAATGCCGAGCGACGCCGCTCCTTTGAGCAGCTTTTCGAAAAGCGGCTGCAAGACCGCCTGCTTCGCGCGTCCTTGCGCGGCGGACTCGGCGCAAATCATGGCCAAAGCTTCAACGTTGCGCCACAGCGCGATCAGGGGCGCCAATACCAACACACCAAACGCGAGCCAGAACACCAGTGGCAATCCACGGGTCACCGGCCAGTCCGCGCCCAGCCATTTCTCCGCCAACGCGTAGAGCGGTCGCGCGAAGACCAGCAGACCGGAAATGAAGAACACGAGCGACGCGACCTGGACCATTCGTGGCGCGGTGAGCTTCCACAACACTGCCGGCCCGGCGATGCTTCAGGCGTTCAATCCATTCGTGATAGAACCCGATCCATTGCGTCAGGAAACCCGGTTGCTTGCGCTCCATCCAACCACCAAATCCACTGGACTTTCGAATCAGCAACGGCGTTGTCAGCGAGGTCAACAGGCAAACTCCGATGCCCACCGCGTAAAACGATTCCGGCACCAGCCCGCCTTGCACGCCGGTGAGCGCGATGATGAGCGAGAATTCCCCGATTGGCGTCAGGCACAACGCGGCCCGCGTGGCGTCGCGCATGGGATGGCCCACCAACAACAGCGCGCTCGTGGCGGCGAAAGTGCGCCACACGGTCGCGATCAAGAAAACGCCAAGCACCAGTGGCCATACGTCCGCCACCAGCCTGAAGTCGAACAGAATGCCAATCGCCACGAAGAACACCGGCGCGAAAACCTCGCACAATCCGCCCAGCACGCGATCCACCTGTTCCCCGCGCCCAGTGGTGGAAACAATGACTCCCAGCAGAAACGCGCCCAGAGCCGCGGAGAAGCCCGCCTTCGCCGACAACAAGGCCATCGCGAGCAGCAATCCGACAATCACCAAGGAACGCACTTCGGAAGAGACGCCTCCTCCCAAGCGATTGAGCAACGGCGGAACGAGCAACAATGCGCCAATGACCATCGTGACGATGATCGCTTTCAAACGAATCACCGTGCCCAATACGGCCATTGAGTCGGCCTGCCCCACTTGGATAAGAGAGGTGAGCACCGTCAATGTAACCACAGCCACCAAATCATCGAGCGCCGTAACCGTCAGGGCCGTTTGACCGAACCGGCTATGCGTGGCATTGGCCTCACGCAAACTTTTGCCGAGTACGGCGGTGCTGGAAACCATGAGCATCCCAGCCAGCACGAGGCTATATTCACCCGGCCAACCCAGCGCCACTCCCAACACACGGCAGCCGACCAGAACCATCGCTGCAATGGCGAGCGTGGCCAATACCAGCGGCAACCCGACCTTTCGGAGCCGTTGCAATTTGACGCCCTGACCGATGCTGAAAATCAGGAACACCAGTCCGATCTGTGCGAGTGACTGGATTCTTTCCGGGTCTGAAACCACCGCGAACGAATGCGTATGCGGTCCAATCAAGATGCCAGCGGGGATGTAGCCGATAACCACGGGCACGCCGATGCGCTGGCAAAGCCAGGCCGCGGCAGCGGCGACCAGCATCACCAAACCCAAATCTTGAATGAAATCAAATCCCGACATCTGTATTACGCATTACTTTGTTTCTCTTGAAATAGTTCACCTCAAACCGCCAACGGTTTCACAGTCGCGTTGACACTCAGAACCGGACAGGGCGCGTGCCTTAGGATCCCGTCCGTGATGCTCCACAGGCGATGCCGCCGAAACCAGGCGCAATCGCGCGCCGGCAGGACGATCAGATCAATGTCGGAAAGTTTGGCTTCCTGCAAAATGGCGTTCAGTAACGGCACGTTACTCCAGACGGTGGCCTCATACTCCACGGGCCAACCGAGATCCGAACCCAGCCATGCTGCCACGCGCTCTTCCACGCTGGAGACATCCTCATTCGACTCCGCCTTGTGCCCGTTGACACAGTGGAGAATGTGCAACTTCGCCCCGTTCTCGCGGGCAATCGCTGCCGCATAAGCCAATGCTTCCCGATCGTTTCCGGAAAGCTCCAGCGGCAACAAAATGCGTTTCCAAGACCGAAGAGGAAACTCTTCCGGTGTCTTTAGGAAATCCTGCACCTGATCGCGCGCAACGACCAAGACCGGGCACGGGGACTGCCGCACCACACGTTCGGTCGTTGTTCGCAACAAGACATTCTTCCTGCCGCTGCCCACATGAGCGCTCATGACAATGAGGTCGGCAGAAAGCGCCTGAGCATGTGCCACGATCTCATCCGCCGCCCGTCCCACGCGCACCGTGGTCGTAATGGACACCTGGCCCGGGAAGGTTTGTGCGACCCACTGCTCGATTTGTATGCGGGCGGCGGCGGCTCGCGCTCCGGGATAAATCGGCGTGTCCCCATTGGCAACAACTTCGCCTAACGGTTCGACGACGTGAAGGACATGCACTGTCATCACGGTAGTCTCCGCCAGTACAATCAGACGCCGCAAGAGGGCAGTGGAAACATCTGAAAAATCAAATGGAGCGACGATCGTACGCAGACGCAGGTTCGACAATTGGGGCTGGGCTGATGCCAATTTTGTTCCCCCGACCTTGCCCATCGTTGACAATCGCGTTGGAGGAGCTTCCCATTTCGGACAATCTGTCGCCAAATTCAATGTGTTCATTTCGTCTCTACTGTTGAGTGTTTTGTCGCGCCCCAGCAACTTTCCGAAGTTGTCAGGCCATGACGGTCGATCCAATCCCGCTGCTCATGTGCATACGGAGTGGCTGTTGCCGCCCTGAAGTTGAATCTGAAGTTCCAATAACTGGCCGGCTCAACTGTCCTTTAGCTGGCGCTGTGCCAGCATCGGAAAAATGCGGGATAGAGTATGTTTACTGGGGGTTTTGGAGTTGCGGATGGCATCTCCCTCAATCTGCCGAAACGATTTGTTCCGATGCCGGTTCGGAATGCGCCGGTTCTCAGAACACGGATTCAATCACCGCGAAACTCTGCTTGATGGAGCGCGTCGTCGCTGTCGTCTCCGGCCTCGTGGGCTTCCGCACCCAGATGATGCGCCGCTCGCCACGCATGATAGCCGACCGCGTCCAGCCAACGCAGGCCGTTGAGCGCGCGTAATGCCGGCCCTGACTCCGCAGTCTCGTGCGCGCTCTTCTCCAGCAGACTCGCCCGACCGGTGCGGCGATATTCTGCCAAACCAACAGAAATGCGTTGCAACTGGTCGCGCTCCAATGTCGGCGTTCGCCGTTGCATGGCTGCCGACACCAGTTCGATCATTTCCGTCACCATGCGCTTTGGCATCTGCAAGCGTGGCTCATCGGCGAGCAACCCCGGCGCGAAATTATCCTTCACCACGACTGCCAGTTGGTACAAATGATCCATCGCGTGAATGATGGCCACGCGCGCATGATACTGCTCCGGACGCGACGCCGAAAACGCCACTGTCCCCAGAAACCGCCGGGTCTCCCGCAGAGCTGTGAGTACTGCATCCATTCGTTCCGGCTTTGAAGGAACGCCGCCGCGAATAGCCCGTTCAATGGCTTCGAGAATCTCCGCGTAAACCTCCAGCAAAGTACGGCGCACCGCTTCGATCGCGACTTCGGGAATTTCAACAAGCGACGAATCGAGATGTCGCGTGAGAGCCGGACCGCGCTCTGGAACGAGGTGTTCGATGAAGGCGCTGAAGCGCTTGACTCCCGGCAAAACCAAAAGCGCAGCAAGCAACGTGAACCCCGAATGGAACGCGGCCAGAATCACGGCTCCGAATTGGAAGCCAAGACTCTGCTCGGCTTGCTTCACGCTCCAGACGAAAATCGGGAGAATCACGAAAGCCACGACGCCAGCCGCGACGCTGAATAGTATGTGCGCCAGTGCCGTGCGCTTTGCCGACGTCGTCGCGCCAATCGCCGCGAGAGCAGAAGTGGACGTGGTGCCAATGCTTGCACCAATGATGAGCGATGTGCCTTGTTCCAAATCAATCATCCCCGTATGAAATGCTGCAAGGGTCGTCGCAACGGCGGCGGCGGATGATTGGGTGATCACGGTCAGCACGATTCCGATTCCGACCAGCAGCACGCGACCGGTGAGCGTCCCGTGGGGCAGACTGTTGGGTGAGAATGATTCCGAGAGGGAGACCATCCCGGATTGGAGAATGTCGATGCCCACAAACATCAGTCCAAATCCAGCTACTGCCAAAGCAATTGCTGCGTTACGGCCATGGGAAACCAATCTGGCCAGCGCACCCAACCCCACCAGCGGGAACGCCAGTTTGCCGATGCCAAATTTCATTCCCACCAGTGAGATAAGCCAGCCCGTGCTCGTCGTGCCCAAGCTTGCACCCATGACAATGCCGATGGCTTGCGAAAAGGTTAGAATGCCAGCGCTGACAAATCCGATAGTAGCCAGAGTCGTGGCGCTCGATGACTGAGCCAGCACGGTGATTCCCGCACCCGAAACGAATGCGGTTGATGGACGACCTGTGAACCGGACGAGAATGCGACGCAGCGAGTCCCCCGCCGCCGTCTTCAGCCCATCGGACAGAAGAAAGACGCCAAGAAGAAACAGGCCGATTCCGCCGAGTAATTGAGATACCATGACCGACTATTGCTTGAGCTTTTTGCTTTTGCCCGAAATCAACTTACTACTCTCTTTGGTTGCGATCCTTTGGGCTTTACCATTGCGTCTGAGACAGCTCTCCAACCGCTCGCTTAAGCGACTTCCAACCTCGCTGATGGGTGCCGCAGCCGATTCTTCCCAATAAAGACCCGCGTGCTTGCGCTTGAAGAACTCGATTACCGGAACGGTTTCACGCCGATACGTGCCAAACCGACGGCGGACGATTTCCGAGCGGTCATCCGGTCGCCGGAGGAGTTGTCGTCTGCATGAATCACACTTCCTGGCGACCTTTGGGGGATTCGTGTGCAGATTGTAAAGAGCGCCGCACCCCGAACAAAAACGACGCCCCGCAATCCGCTGCGTGGCCGTCTTGAGGTCCAAAGTCAAAACCAGCACGGAGCAGAGTCTCAGGCGGTGCCGTTTCAGTAATTGAAAGAAGACTTCCACCTGCTCTGGATGGCGGGGAAACCCATCGAACAGGACAACTTCACCCTGAACGCTCTCTAATTCCGCCAGAACAATATCCTTGACCACGTCCGTTGACACCAGATTCCCGGCGGCTTTGTCCAGTTTGATCTGCTGGCCAACCGGAGTTCCAAGTCGAACCTCTCGCTCCAACAGATTTCCCGTTTCGATGATGGCAACGCGGCGATTGATGGTCAGTGATCTCACCACGGAGGTCTTTCCGCTGCCGGGTGGTCCAAAGAGTATTCCAGCGTATTTCTTTTTCATTTCTGCTCCCAAGAGTTCAATTCTCTGCAGGTTTACAAGGCAAACTTCCAGATTGCGAGTGTCGCCAATCCGAGAAAGAGGAAGAAACCGATGATGTCGGTAATTGTCGTCACGAAGATACTGGAGGCCAACGCCGGATCAACTCCCAGGCGGCGCAAGCCGAAGGGGACCGCCACACCGGACAAAGCCCCAACGACCTGGTTCAGCAACATCGCAGCACCGACCACTGCTCCCAGCGCCGCGCTGCCTTTCCATCCGAAGGCAAGCAAACCAATCGCCAGCCCCAGCAGGCATCCATTTGCGAGACCGATGACCAGTTCCTTGCGCATGACTCGCAGCGCGTCTCCGGGAGCAACCTCCCCGAGCGCCAGCGCGCGAATGATGACCGTCAGCGCCTGATTACCGGTATTGCCAGCCACGGCAGAGATGAGCGGCAGGAACACCACGAGCGCGGTCCAGCGGGCGAGCGTGTTTTCAAAAACTCCTACAACCGCGGATGCCCCCAAAGCCGTGATCAAGTTCACTCCGAGCCACGGCAGCCGACGGGCGATCGAGTTCTCCCACGGCGTCCAAAGACGTTCCTCCCCGGAAAGACCCACCATCAACTGCATGTCTTCCGTCGCCTCGGTTTCGGCCACGCGAATTGCGTCTCGAAGTTTCACGACCCCCACCAAACGCTGCTGCTCATCCACCACTGGCAGGCCCAGCAGCCGGTAATGTTGAATCTGGCGGGCGATCTCCTCCTGATCGTCCGAGGTGCGCAGAAATCTAACCTCGCGATTCATGATCTCGCCTACACGCCGTCCTGCCGCGGAAAACACCAGTTCACGCAACGAAATCACTCCGATGAGTCTTTGCAGATCGTCGGTGACATAAATGTAGAGCACGTCGTCCGTGCGCTGTTCAGGACGTGCGCGCAAACCGGCAAGACATTCTTCAACCGTTTGATCGACCCTGACCGAGATGAAACGGCTGTCCATGGCCCCGCCCGCCGAATCTGGCGGAAATTTCAGCAGTGCGACAATCGCCGCGGAAGCTTCAGGTGGCAGAGCAGCAAGGATTTTTCCCCGGCGGGCGGTACGCCACTCACCTGCGAGATCAGCAACAACGTTTGGCGACATCAGTTGAAGCCAGGGAACGATTTGCGCGTCCGGGAAATTATCCAGCAGTCGAGCGGCTTCTTGGGGTGGCAACTCGGAAAGGATGCCTGCAACCTCAGCGGCAGGAAGCTTGTTCAACAGTTCCCGCGCGTCCTCTATTGGTAAACGCTCCAATCGGTCGGCCCAATCCGCAGGCAGCTCATGGAGACCGGATAAGTTCGTCGTTGTATACTTCATACAAATGGGGGCTTCGGTCGTTAAACGCTGTTACTTCACTCTGAACCCCAGGATCATTCAAGCGCCAGCGCCAAACGGTCTGCCCATGTGATTGTTTGACCTGTAAATCGCTTTCGCAACTGAAAGGATAGTGAGCCGGGCTCACGGCTTTGTTGATAACGACTTTACCTGACGCGGGTCTTGCGCTCAGAATGTGTGATGCCCCAGGCACGCCCAACCAAACTTGATCCGGCGGTCGACGTTCGGCGCGATCATATTCTGGGAGATCCTGAAGCGGAACTGACTCTCGTTCAGTACGGCAGCTACGCGGACTTCCGCTGCCGCGCGGTTCATACCGTGGTCGAGGGACTGCGGAACCGCTTCGGTGACCGGATGCGGTACGTCTTTCGTCACCTGCCCGTCGAGGGGAAGAAGGACGCCCTCCGCGCGGCAGAGGTCGCCGAGCGCGTGGCTGCGGCGACCGGCACGTTCTGGGAGATCCACGAGGCGTTCATGGAGCGAGGGCCGACCCTGAACGCCGCGCATATTGAGGAAGCCGCGCGGAGCTACGGTGGGAGGGGCATTGCGGAGAACTACGCCGCGAATGACCCACACGCTGAGGCGGCAAAAGCCCGCGTGCGCGAGGATATCGAGAGCGCGAAGCGCAGCGGCGCGACCGAGGCACCGATGTTCTTCATCAATGGCCGCCGCTACACCGGTACGTGGGATGAAAGCTCCCTCGCGGACGCGATGCTCGCGCCGCTGGGCCATCGCATCCAGGCTGCGGCGTTCAAGTTCGTCCGCTGGGGACCGTCCTCCGGCGTCCTCTTGGGATTGGCAACCCTGCTGGCCATTCTCCTTAGCAACTCACCCCTGGCAGTGGCGTTTGCTGGCTTGTGGGAAAAGCCACTGGGCGTGCTCTGGGACAGCCAGGCGTTCTCTCACTCCTTGCTCCATTGGGTCAACCACGGGCTTTTGAGTGTGTTCTTCTTTGTGGTGGGGCTGGAGATCAAGCGTGAATTCACTGTCGGCCACTTGGCAACCTTCCGATCCGGGGCGCTCCCTGTCATCGCGGCCTTCGGCGGGATCATCCTACCCGCCGTCATCTACGCGGCCATCGCACCCCCCAATCTGCGTCATGGATGGGGTATCCCAATCGGTACCGATACGGCGTTCGCCGTCGCGATCATCGTCTTCCTGGGTTCGCGCGTGCCAATCGAGCTGCGCGTCTTTTTGACGGCGGCCGTCATCATCGACGACGTCGTGGCGATCCTCGTCATCGCGTTTTTCTATACCGACTCGATCAACACCGCGTACCTGATCGCGGGCGCCATCACGACCATTCTGCTGATCGTGCTCAACAGGATGGGCATCTACCGGGCGCTTCCGTACGCGCTCGTGGGCATCATTCTCTGGTTCTTCCTTCACGAGTCTGGGCTGCACGCCACGCTTGCGGGGGTGATTCTGGCGGTCCTCATCCCAGCGCGCCCGCCAGCAAATCTGAAGGTGCTCCTGGCCCAGGCGGCGACGGTGATCAATCGAGAGGACAATCATACTGGCGAAGCCATGCGCGAAGGGCCTTCGGAGCCCACCCTTCGCACGCTGGACGCCATCCACGCCCGCATCGAGTCTCCCGCCGACAGGATGCTCCGAACGACGGAGCCGTGGTCGAGTTACCTGGTGCTGCCGATCTTCGCGCTTGCCAATGCGGGGGTAACCTGGTCCTCGGGCGTCCTCGACAGCCAGTTGCGGCTCGTGTTCGCGATCGCCTTCGGACTTATTGTCGGCAAGCCCGTCGGCATCGTGGTCGCTTCCTGGCTTGCGGTTCGCAGCGGTATCGCTGAAAAGCCCGATGTCTACTCCTGGCGACAGTTGTGCGGCGCGGGCGCCTTGGGGGGCATCGGTTTCACGATGTCGCTGTTCATCGCGGGGATCGCATTTCCCGAGCAGGCCACGTACGCCGCTGCAAAGATCGCGATCTTCATCGCCTCACTGGTGGCGGGAACACTGGGCGTGGCCATCTTATTGAGGCGGAGGGCTCCAGTCGAGCCGGGTTGGGCCTCATGACTTCCTTCGGCCGAGTTGGCGCACGGCCAAAACAGGGCAGGACGCATGGCGTACAACGCGTTCGGCGGTGCTGCCGATCCAAACTCGTTTCAGCCCCGTGTGACCGCGCGTGGTCAGGGTGATTAAGTCTGCGCCGAGTTTCCGTGCCGCGCTGCAAATTTCCTTGAACGGCTTTCCAGCACGAACCACTGCCGACACCTTCAGTCCTGTGGATTTACTCAGGCTGTTGGCCATCCATTTCAAATCAGACTCGCGCTCTTTTATCAAAGGCGTAATGGTCTCGTTCATCAATCCATGACCTAAGAGGTAGTCAATGGGAAACGTTTCCACAACGTGTAGCAGGATCAGTTCGGCATTGGATTCTGCGGCAACCGACGCAGCCCAAGGAAAAGCGGTTTTGGAAGTTTTCGAGAAATCAATCGGGACGAGGATTCTTTTCAGGTTGAGTGGAGGCATTTTGCACGCGCGCCCTCGAGTGATGCGGGCGGGGACAGTGAGCACCGGACACGGAGCATGGCGCACCACTCGCTCGGTAGTGCTGCCCAGCAAGACGCGATTGGCTCCTGTGTAGCCGTGCGTGGCGATGACAATCAAATCCGCCGTGCGTTCGCGGGCAGCCGCGATGATCCCGTAAAAGGAGTTACCGCTACGCAGGATCGGGGTAAGATCCAAATCACGTCTGCTTTCCCGCTTGGCAAGGGTCTTAAGACGAGCACGGGCATATTTAGTAATTTTGGAATCTCGAAGAGAGTAGGTCGCGGCCCGCATGCCCGGCATGGGCGGGGGCGGCGGCAATTCAACCACGTGAAGCAGCGCGACGGCTGCGCCAACCTTTTCGGCCAGGGCCGCTGCGTAGCGCACCCCGACTATGGACTCGTTCGAAAGGTCCGTCGTGGCAAGAATCTTTCGGATTATTAAGCGTGCCTGAGTCCCCGTGATTTCGCGCCAGCCGGACAATATCGAAGAGTTCGCATTCATAATGGTCCTTTCATAAGGCTTCGTTTTTACTTTTATGATTGACTGTGGGCTTCGACAAACCAGAGCAGCTTGTCGATGCCGCGCGAGACTTCGGTAAACAAATCAGCCGTATCAGCGTCACCCGTTTTCGTCGCCGCATCGATTGCTGCGCGGACAGACTTCCCGAACGCCGACAGGGCGTTGGAAAGGGCTTGGACGTGTTGGCTGCCCGCGATGATGTCGAGTGGATATTCGCTTAAACGCGAGGTTTTCGCAGCGACTCTCACCGACCCTCGCGCGATGCCACCCAGGGCTACGGCGCGTTCGGCGATTTCGTCAGCGAAACCTTCCAGTTCCTCAGCCACTTTGTCGAACAACTCGTGAAGGGATAAGAAACTTGGTCCTTTGACGTTCCAATGCGCTTGCTTGGCTTGCAGGTGAAGATCAAGCGCATCGGCGAGATTTTGGTTTAAGAGGTCAATCACCTTCCGGCGCGTTTTCTCCGGCAGGTCGTTTTTGGTTTGGTTGAGTTTGTTTTTCATGGCCAGATTTTACAACTGCTCGACGCTCAGTGCCAAGCGTCCACGACGGCGGGTCGCTCGCGGGGAATGAGCCCGCCAAAGTTTCGTCGATCTCCGCTTCCGTCATTACTTCTCCAGACGAAACAGGTTGCGGCGGTAAGGTGTCGGCTTCGCTCATTCAAAGCCTCGTCTTGCGCAGTCGCAGCGCGTTTGCGATTACCGAAACTGAACTCAAACTCATCGCTGCGCCGGCGATGATTGGACTCAGCAACAAACCGAAGAATGGATAGAGCAACCCGGCGGCGACCGGAACGCCAAGCGCATTGTAAATGGAGGTGAAAAACAGAAGCTGCCGGATGTTGCGCATCATCGAGCCGCTCAACGCAACTGCCTTGGCAATAAATCGCCTTTCAGGAGGCTGATGCCAGCGCCTTATTGCGCCTTGGCCTTTGGATTGCAAAGCCGCCGCTTGCTGCGTGCGATCCCCGCGCCCCGCGTGAGCTTCGTTGTGCCCGCAGCACGCGTGGCCTCCGCTGACGGCTGGCGCTGCCTGGGCCAGAAACTTCTGCCGACAGTGTTCGCTGCAAAAGTAAAATGTCTGTCCGTCGCGCTCTGCGCGCAGAGGCGACGATTCGTCCACCGTCATTCCACAGATGGGATCCATTTTCATTGCTCAGTTTACCTTGGACTGCGACGCTCCTTTAGCAGTGGCCGACTTCACCATGACCAGTTCGCCGATGTTTTCGAGCGTCAACAAACCGGCGAGTTTGCCTTCATCCATCACCGCCAAGGTGGCACACCCTTCCTGACGCATCCGCTGGAGCGTCCCGTCGAGCGGGGCTGTTGCGGGAACGTCGCCACACTCGCGGCACATGACGTCGCCAATACTGGCTTGGCGGCGGCCCTGGGCCAGCGCCTGCACGAGGTCATTGCGGCGAAGAATTCCCGCAACTTTTCCGTCAGCGACAACGGGAAAGTCCTGCTGCGAACCGGCCAACAATTCACGGATGGCCGTTTCCATCGAATCTTCCGCCGCCAAAGCGCGAAACCGTGTCATCATTGCATCCCTCACTTGAAGACCCCCGATGAATGAAGTCGTTTCGACCGCTTGAGCTTCGGCCTCAGCGCCGAGATAAACAAATATCGCGATAAAAATGAGCATCGGATTCCCAAAAAACCCGGCGATGCCGAACAGAATAGCCATGCCCTGACCTATGCTGGCCGCCAACCGTGTCGCTCTTACGCGTCCTAACCGCATGGAGAGCAAGGCGCGAAGGACGCGGCCACCATCCATCGGAAACGCGGGCAACAGGTTGAACGCACCGAGGAAAACGTTGACCCACATCAGTTGCACCAAAAATGTTCCCCCCACGAGCCGAACCTGGAGGAACTCGTTCAAAGGAGAGACGAAGCCGAGAATAGCGAACAGGACGCCCGCAATGACCATGTTGACCGCCGGTCCAGCCAGTGTGACCCAAAGTTCCTGACGCGGATTTTCCGGAAGACGTTCCAATCGCGCAATGCCGCCAATAGGCAGCAGCGTGATGTCTTGTGTGCGGATACCATAACGCTTGGCGGTGAGCGCGTGGCCGAACTCGTGCAGCAGTACACATCCAAAGAGCGCGAGGATGAATCCGACGCCACGCCATGCCTCCATCCAGTCGTGCCCGCGGCCCAGATGCGCAAACAGAATCCAGCCGAGCAGCAGACTAAAAGTCCAATGCACGTAAACGCGGATTCCTGCGAACGAGCCCAATGTGAGTGACCATTTCATGGAAGTCCTTTCATTTCTTGGCGCGAGCTGGCGAGTTATTCTCTGAACCGACCTCGCGTGAGTTGCGCGATGGGAAATTCGTGTCGCTTTCCTTTGTGGCGGGTTTCGACCGGAACAGGGGAAGAGTAATACGCCAGCGGATGCCTGCGAGGCGCAGCAAGAGAATCGCCCCTGCCGCGATGAGGCGACGGTACGGCTGGCCGGGGAAAAACCTGCCCAGCGCCACGAGCAACGCCGCACCCGCGAACGCAGCCGTGGCATAAAGATAAATTTCCTTGCGGAACACGAGCGGAATCTCGCCGGACAGCGCGTCGCGTATCATGCCTCCGCCGACACCGGTCACGACACCAAGAAAAATCGCGATGGTGTCGGGCGCGCCGGCGGTGAGCGATTTTTCCGTCCCGATTATCGTGAACAAGGCGAGGCCGAAGGCGTCGGCGACGAGCAGAACCGTTTGTGGCAGTTCGCAGAAACGCGCGATGACAAACGTCGCCAGCGCCGCAGCAACCGCTGTATGGACGAAATACGGGTCCTTGATCCAGAAGATGGGCGAGATGCCAAGCACCAGGTCGCGAAAAGTTCCTCCGCGGAGAGCCGTGACCAGCGCCAGGACGACGACGCCGAACAAGTCGAGCCGCTTGTCCGGCCAAGACGCCGGTGACGGCGCAGACCGCCACAGCAAAGTGTTCGAGCGCGTATTGCATGTTACCGGACATTCGCACCGAAGACATTTCGGAGTTCGACTTCCGCTCCCAAACGAGTCGTCGAGAAGTTTTTCATAGGAGCGGGCTGAGGCTGCGGGCCAGGGCATCGCCAATCCGGTGCGTCATAGGGCGGTGTTTCCATGTTTCAGGCCGGATTTCGACAGACTGACCAAGGTCCGTCTCGAACACACGAGACATCCTTTGGCCGGTCTCGTCGTCGAAAATCAAGACGTTGCACTCGGCATTGAAGTGGAAGGAACGGAAATCAAGATTGGAGGATCCCACGACGGTAACAAAGTCGTCCGCCACCAACGTCTTGGCGTGTAGGATGGCGGGCTGATATTCAAAGATGCGGACTCCGCTGGCGAGCAATTCGGCGAAATAGCCATGACCCGCATGGCGAACGATAGGAACGTCGCTGACGCCCGGGAGCAACAGACGCACGTCCACGCCGCGTCGCGCCGCCCGGCCCAGAACGGCAATGGCATTTCGGCGCGGGGCGAAATACGAGTTGGTGATCCAGAGCTGTTGCCGTGAGGCGCCCACGATGGCCGCCAAAACCGAGGCCGTTTCGGCGTAACCGCGTCCTGGCCTCGAATCCAGCACGAGCGTACGTTGACCAGATCCAACCCGCGTCGCAAGTGAAGGAATCGAGAAGGGCGTTCCACCCGCGCGAATCCATCCCTCGCGGAAAACGACGGCCAATTCCCACGCGGTGGAGCCTTCAACACAAGCATGCGTGTCGCGCCACAATCCCGGCTTGGCGTGCCGGGAAGAACCGTATTCGTTCCCGACGTTCATCCCGCCCACAAAAGTAATCGAGCGATCCACTGCCAGAATCTTGCGATGGTCGCGGACAAGGTGGTCCCATGCGTGAGTCCAGAATGGATGGAACAACCGCGCATCAATCCCTGCCGCACGCAGGCGCCGCCAAAACCGCCGGCTGGTCGCCCATGATCCGAACGCATCGGCCAGGACCCGAACGGTCACGCCCCGGGCTGTGGCCTTCCCAAGCCGGTCCACGACTTCGTTGCCTAGCGCGTCGTCCCGCAGAATGTAGGTTTCCAGCAGGACTTCACTCCTTGCTCCTCCAATCGCGTCCAGCATCGCTCCGAACGCGACATCGCCGTTCGTGTAAATTTCAACGCTCTCCGTGGTATGGATGGGACCCGTATCAATCAGCGTAATCAGCCTTTCAAATCCGGAATCGCGCACGCCGGCAGGCAAGGCCTCCGCGAGCCGCCCGACATGCGGCGCTCGGAGTTCTTCCGGCAATTTTCGCCCCGGCCTTGGGCGAAGTGAGGCCTTGAGCCGGCGCGCAGCGTATCGGCGAAATTTTCCAAACCGCGAAGGCGGTTTTGGCTTCGGAAAATCGGAATTCTCCACCGGATCAAACACAGGCAGCCGGCTACTCTTCGCGCGCGCAGGTTCGCATGGGCGGTTGGCAGTAGAGGCATTCATGGTTTCATCCCGGCGTCCGGACGTCCGGGTAAATTTAACCGCACTGGGCGGCGGGCAATCAAGACAGGGCAATGTGCGAGGCGAACGACCTTTTCAGCCACACTGCCGACCAGGAGTCGTTTGATCCCGCTGCGACCTTCACTGCCCATCACGATCAAATCCACGCCAGTCTTCAAGGCCATTTCAACAATCTTCGCGCTCGGCGCTCCTTTCAGCAAATAGTGCCGGACCGGAACCTGCGGTCGGACCCGGCGCTTCGCCAATGCGTACAGACGCCGCTTGGATTCTTCATGCGCCTCCGCGCGAAGTGAGCGCAAACGCCTCGAATCGAAGCGTCCCGATACGTAGATCGAGTCCATCACATGCACGAGCACGATGGATGAGCCCAGGCGTCGGGCCAACGATGCCGCGAAGTTCAGCGCATGAAGCGCGCCCGTCGAGAAATCCACCGGCACGAGGATCGTGTTCACGTCAACGCTTCCGTTGTCCGCTGGCTTTCCTGCCCGAACGGGAGAACTTGTTCCGCTTTTTGGGGCCTGGGTATCGTGCCGCGATGGCGCAGACAAGGGATTTGATGAGTTCAGATGGCTTTTCATAGATTCTTACGATTGTCTCCCGTGCGTCGGCATCGGGACAGTTTTGTTCACAACCTTGAAACGGCTTGTGTCGGTGAATTTATCGCCGTGGGCAGGAATAAGGGGGTCTTGCCGATACGTTGTAGCGTCTCGACAATCCTCCGTTCACTGCCCCAGTCGCTCCACAGCACGTCGCGAAGTTCCATCACGACCAACGAATCCAGCGCTTGCTGCAACACGTGCGTCGAAAAGTTGGCGGAGGGAAGCACATCGTAAAGCGAATCCAGGGCTTGCACCTCTTTGTCCGTGCCAACGGACGGAGCAAAGTCTTCAAAGTGTTTCATCATCGCTGGAACGGAGCGCCGTCCAAGTCGCCAAAGAGTGGGCAGGCTTGCCGCGATCACCAGCGTATTCCACAACCCGCCGGATCGCAGCAGACGCCGGGCTTCGTTGGCGTTCGGCTTTTCTCGAAAGCCAGTCACGCGACGGATCACCTGTCCATCAACGCTGCCGAGGGAACTGCCGGGTTGGATCCAGCCATACTCAGTCTCGGCCGTGTCGGGACGCACGCCCAGGAGAACCAGTTTACCCGGTTGGCCTTGTGCCGCCCGAACCGCCCGCCGGATCGTAGATAGAAAGGCGTCCTGCGGATGCACGAAGTGGTCTGAAGGAAGTATTACCACGGTCGCTTCCGGATCACGCGCGCCGATGTAAGTAAGCGGCAAGAAAATTCCGGGCGCGGTGTCGCGATTACGCGGTTGGGCGATAATCGCCTCGTCGTGGTGCGACTCCAGTCGGTCCCAATGCCGCGGTTCATGATGGCTGGCCACGACGACGAGCGTGCGTTCGACACCGGTGAGTCGTTCGGCCCGGTCCAAAGTATGGCGCAGCATGGAGTGACTGCCGACAAAGGTGCAGTACTGTTTGGGACGGTGAACCCCCAACCAGCGCGTCATCAATGGCCGGAGACGCTCTCCCTCGCCGCCCGCCAGAACAATCGTCCAAGTCCGGTCGTCCAGTTTTGCCGGACTAGGCGAATGAGTGCCTCCGCATTCGGGATTTGCTCGGCCCGGCTTGATAGCCACGGGCTGCAATTCCAGTTTCACGGCACTCGATACCGGTATCCTCTGCGAAACAGTTCCGAGTTCGAATCGCACCTTGCTTTTTGAACGGGGGCAATCGGGCTGTGCGTTCGGTTTGCGAGTCTTGACTTGATTTCGCGACGTTGTGTTCATGATTGATTACTCCTGTCACCTGATTTCATTCGCGGATGACCAGAACCGGGCGGCTGCTTCGCCTCATCAGTTTTTCCGTGACGGAACCAAGCAGTTTCCTCTTGAGGCCGGAACGGCCCCGAGATCCGATGCAGATGAGGTCCGCCCCGAATCGTTCGGCCGCCTGACTGATCGCCGCATCCGGATGTTGATGCTCCACGATCTCGACTCGGCCCCGAATTCCTCGAAGCCGCGCCTCCTCCGGAATCAAAGCCTCCAACCGGGCCGTCAACTCCTGCTTGCGTTTCGCCTTGGGGCCATCCTTGTCCTCGGCTTCCGGCCTGAACCCGCCGGTGGGTGGAATGACGTGAACCAGGCACACCTCTCCGCCGCGTGGTGCGGCGCCATAGGCGAAAGTGATAGCCCGATTGCCTTGTTTCGAGAAATCCGTCGGCACCAATACTCTCCGGTAAGCAGGAATACCTTCTTCGGCGGACTTCGTCTCATCCGCAGCGGGGACGCACACCACATTCGTCGGCGCGTGGTGGAGAACGCCGCGCGAAACGGAGCCGAGCCAGAATCGGCTCAAGCCGCGCCGTTGATTGGTGCCGAGCACGATCAGGTCCGCCGCTTCGGCTTTCGCCAGTTCGATGAGCTTTTCATCCACCGGCCCCCAATTGGCAATGACGCGAAGCTTTGGCCTTCCTTTGCCGAAGGCCTGCGCGCATCGTTCCTTGAGATCGCGTTCCAGTAATGTCCGGACTACCAGGTCGTTCTCGGTCAAAGGAGCGTAACCACCGGCGCCAAACCGCCAGGTTTCCTTCGGCGGCCAGGAAACGTAGGTGACGGTTATCCGACAGTCTCCGACTTGCTGCAATGACGCAACCCAACGAAGCGCCGCGTCCGAACTCGCCGAGAAATCGTAGCCCACAAACACCTTGAGAGTCCGTTCGCCTTTAGCCCAAGCCAGCAACGACTCATGGTCGCGCACCACCAAGGTTGGAACTTGCGAGAGTTGGGCGGTCTTTTCCGCAACGCTGCCGACCAGCCATCGGCCGGGCGACACTGGCCCGATGGTGGAAACAACCACCAAGTCAGCCTTCGACGATTGCGCGGCATTGGTCAGTATCTCATGCGGGCGACCGAGCGCCACGCTTTCCATCACGTCAACCCCAGTCGAACGCAGGCGATTTCCTTCGGTAACGATTTTTCGGCGCAGTCGCTCGCGCAAGTGATCCACGGTGGTTTTGGGAAGAAACTCCACCGCAGCTGGCTCCACGCCGTGCATTAACCGAAGCGTAGTCTTACTGCGACCCGCAAGTGCGGCGGCCACGTCGGCAGCGTTCCTCGCATGAATCGAAAAGTCTGTTCCACATACAATGTTCATCTCAGCCTCCGTTCTTGGTTAAGGTTTCGACCAGCGGCTGGTCGCCAGGCTCACGTCCAGGACTGCGCGTAATCAATACGGGGCGTCCGTTGCGAACCATCACGCGCTGCGAAACCGAGCCAAACAGCGTTTCGTGTAACCACGGGCGCTTGCGGGCCGCCATGCAGATCAAGTCGGCATCGAATTGATCGGCGATCCGGCAAATGGCCAACGCTGGCTCATTGTGCTCCACAACTTCTGCACGCGTCCTGATGCCTCCTCCACGTGCCGCTTTCGGAACGAGCGCTTCCATGCGGGCCGAAAAGTCTTGTGACGATTCGACATGACACTCCGGTCTGCGAGTTGTGTGTCCGTTACGTCGCACCTGGGGAATGACGTGGACTAAACGCACTTCTCCCCCCGGACGCACCGAGGCAAAAGCCAGCGCCACTGCCTTCTCGTCGGACTCGGAGAAATCGAGCGGTACCAGCACCCGTTCAAATTGAGGCCCGCTGGCCGGAGGTGTGCCAGCCAACGGAACTGGTACGCAGGCAACGTTCATGTGCGCATAATGCACCACGGCCCTTGAAACGGAGCCGAGGCGACCCAACCCCCGACGCTGGCTCGTACCCATGACGATCAGGTCCATCCGAGCGTCACCAGCCAGCTCGATCAAATGCGAGTCCGGACGACCCCAGTCAGCCACCACGGAGACTCCGGCCATGCCCTCGCCGAACACGGCGTCACACTTTTGTCTCAGTTCCTGCTCCAGAAACTTCTTGAGTCCAGACGGGTAGTAAAGCGGAGACATCGGTGGCGCCACACCCAATCGGGCCCGTTCGTTGGCCGCTGATGCGACGCATGCAACCGATATTTCGCAGGGCCCAATCTCACGCAGCGAAGCTGCCCAACGTAGCGCCGCTTCCGCGCTGGCAGAGAAATCATACGCGATCAGGATGTTGAGCGGACGCTTTCCGTAAGCCCAGGCCTCGATGGCGGCTGCGTCGCGAAGCACAATGGTTTGAATGTCTGCGGCCTGCGCTACTTGATCAGTCACACTCCCCACAAACCACTTCGTAGGTGCAATCTGTCCGTTGGCGGATACGACCAGCAACTGGGCGGCGGCCTTGCTCGCGAACTCCGTGAGCTTCATGGCGGGTGACCCTTCGAGTAGATGCGTTTCGACTTTTGCCGCTCTCCGGCGGGCGCGGTCGGCCAATGCATCCAGCTTTTTTTGGCGGCTGTCCCGCAAGTGCTTCATCAGTTCGGTCGAGGGGTTTGAGTAGTGCCGGGTATCAAGCACATGCACCAGGGACAGCGTGCCGCTCTGCTGTGCGGCCAACGCCGCCGATGCCAGGGCCCCCTTGTTGGCGTGAACGGAAAAGTCAGTTCCACAGACGATATTCATTTCGATCTCCGTATTGGATTGGTTTGCGTTACGCCGTGCTACTGGAGCTTCATTCGCATCAACTGAGCGGCGTGGTTTTGTCCTTCAGCCGAAACGGCGTGAAGGTTCAACACTCCTTTAGCTGGCCTCGTGCCAGTGATGGCTGAAGGTGAATTCCGGGCGAATTGTGAAGGTTTCAGCGAGGCAAGTCCGAAGCGTGCCGAAACACCGGAATAATTTGTCTCGGCGGCGGTTTCAATTGCGCCGATCTGAATGGAATTTGAACCGAATCATCATCGCTGGAGTTCCCCAAACAGCAAGCCTGCAAACTCGGGATGCCGGTTGATGAATGCGGCGACATACGAGCAGCGGGGAATGACCCGCCAACCTCGTTGCCTCGCCTCCTCCAGCGCAGCGCGGGCCAGTTTAGCGGCAATGCCCCGACCGCGAAGTCCGTCCGGGACAAAGGTGTGATCGAACACGACGCAGTCGCCTTCAAATGCGTAGCTGAGAAACGACCAAGGCGCGTCACTGGTCTGGTCCTCAAAGCGCCGAAGGCTGACGTTGTGGACTACAGGAAGCGGAGAACTCATGACCCCGCCTCCGAATCAGATGCGAGGAAATGGAGTGAATCAGCGTTCACGTCGTGCTTGCGCGCGGCGGATGACGGCTTCAGGATAAACTCGCGCAGCACCACCGCTTGGTTATGCGCTTCGTCATGCGCGGAATAAACCAGCGTCACCGGCCCGCGCTTCAAAGCGGCGCGTAAGGACTGCAGCACTGTCCGTTGCGATTTCAATTCGCTGCGATAGCGGCGGCGAGACTCCCTCCAGCGCGTCGGGTCGTGCCCGAACCAGCGCCGCAGCGAATTGCTTGGAGCAACTTCCTTCAGCCAACCGGTGAGGACCAGCGCGGCCTTCTTCACGCCGCGCGGCCAAAGCCGGTCCACGAGGTAGCGCTCACCGTCCCCCGGTGCGGCGGGTTCGTAAGCCCGCTTGAGTTTGAGTTCATTGGTCCGGCTCATTTGCGTCCCTTCAGTTTCCGACCGAGCGCGAATTCGAGAATAGCTTCGGCGTGAATTCGAGTGGTGTCATAGAGCGGCAATGCCGTATCCGAAGTCTCGATCAACATTGCCAGTTCGGTGCAGGCCAAAATGACGGCTTCCACGCCTTGGCGTTCGAGTTCTGCGAGCATCTGTCGCGCTGCATCCCGGGACGATGTCTCGACTCTGCCGTGCGAGAGCTCCTCCCAGATGATGCGGTCTAGTTCGCGGCGCTCCGCGGCTTCCGGCACACGCGTCTCGATTCCAGCGGCGGCAAAATGCTTCTGGAAGAAGCCGAATTCCATTGTCGGTTTCGTTCCGAGCAAAGCCACTTTTCGCCGTCCGTCAACTTTAAGCGCCGCCGATGTCGCATCCATGATGGTGAGAATCTCCAGCGGCGTCGTTCCGCGGATTCGGTCGTAAGCGTTGTGCGGCGTGTTGGCGAGAATCGCCGCGAATTCCGCGCCCGCTTGTTTCAAGCGATTCAGCACGGCTGACAAAATCGCCGCCACGCCATCCCAATCATTCTTCTCGAACAACGTAACAAGCTGTTGCAGGTTCAGACTTTCGAGAGTGATTTCTGGAAAGTTCAACCCGCCCAGTTCCCGATTATACTCGCGGCAGAGAATCTGGTAGTAATCCGCGGTCACGGGCGCGGAAACCGTCGCCGCGATTCGCCCAACGATCTGCAACATCTCGTGCGGGTGGATGCGCTGGCCGTCGGGGTAACCCAAGACGGCGGCGATGCCGCCGCTGGTCGTGGCGATGGTCGGAAAGCCCGCTTGTTCAAACAAACGCGCGCTGACGCAATCCCAGGCATTCGGCAGCACGAGGATTTTCGGCCCGCGATGCAAATCGCGAAGCATCGCGGCGCGGGCGCGTTGTTCGTCCGAGTGCATTTTCTGACTTGGGGCTTAATGTGCCGGCCGCTGATAGGTTCCCGGTTCGACACGGAAGGAGATGGACAGGCGGTTCCAACCGTTGATGGCCACAATGGCCAGCGTGAGGTCCACCAGCTCTTTTTCCGTGAAATGCTTGCGCGCGAATTCATACACCTCATCGGGCACATGCGTAGCCGCCACACGCGTGACCGCTTCGGTCCACGCCAGCGCGGCGCGCTCGCGTTCCGTGAAGAACGGCGTTTCCTCCCAGGCCGACAGCGTGTAAAGGCGCTGCTCGGTTTCGCCCTGCGCCCGCGCGTCCTTGGTGTGCATGTCCAAGCAGTACGCGCACCCGTTAATCTGTGACGCGCGCGTTTTGATCAACTCCAGCAGCGACAATTCAAGGCCGCAGTGGTGAACGTAGTGTTCCAATCCCCACATGGCTTTGATGCCATCAGGGGCCGTGGTCTTGTAATCCATTCGACTTTTCATATTCATTTCCCCGGGTTGATCAGTTCATTCTCAAGGTGGTTCGGCACAGCAACACTGGCACGGGTCTCAATGCGCCGCGAAGTCTTATGTGCCGCATCGGATGGTTCTGCAGGATTGAATGCCGCAGCGGACAGAATCGGAGAGGAGACAGGGCGGCGTTGACTCCATTCGTCCTGCACAAGCGCGCGCATTTCGGCCGTCGAGCCGAGGGCCAAAACCTTGGTGGCCAGTGTCTCGGCCGCCGTCAGGTTGGTCGAGCGCATCGCGTGTTTGATTTCGAGCAGTTGGCCCGGACTTACACTGAAGCTCCGAAATCCCAGCCCGAGCAGGAGCGCCGTGTAAACGGGATCGCTGGCGATTTCGCCGCATAGAGAAATGGGTTTGCCTTTGGCGCTGGCGATCGCTGTCAACGAAGCGAGCGTTTGAACCACGGCGGGATGCAGCGGTTCATAGGCGGTTTCCATCTCGCCGCTGACCCGGTCGGCGGCCAGCAGATACTGCACAAGGTCGTTAGTGCCGATGCTGAAAAAATCCACCTCGCTGGCCAGTTGCGCGATGAGAATCGCAGCCGACGGGGTCTCGATCATGGCTCCCAGCCGGAGTTTTGAATCAAACGGCTTCCCGGAGGCGGCGAGTTCCTGTTTCACACTTTCAATGACCGCTTTGACGGCGCGCAATTCATCCGTGCCGCGGACCATCGGCAGCAGCAAAGACACTGGATGCGTCGCACTCAGGCGCAAAATCGCTCGCAACTGCGTGCGCAAGATTTCGGAGTACGTGAGCAGTAGTTGGAGTCCCCGGCAACCGAGGGCCGGATTCGCTTCGCGCGGCAACGGAAAATAAGAGAGCGGCTTGTCGCTGCCCACGTCCAGAACGCGAATCACGGTTTCCCCGGGTCGCAGGCATTCCGCCGTGGCCCGGTAAAAGTGGTACTGCTCGGCTTCCGAAGGGAAATGATCCTGAGCAAGGAAAACAAACTCGGTGCGATACAATCCCGCGCCATCGGCTTTGACGCGCGCGGCCGACACCGCATCCGCCGTCTGGCCGATGTTGGCTGAAAGCTTGATCTCGATGCCATCCCGGGTAGTCGCCGGCAGGTCCACTGAGTCCTTCAACGCATGCTGGTGCGCTTGCAGGTCGGCCTCCAATCGGTCGTAGGCGCGGAGGATGTCCGGTTTAGGATTGATGAACGCGCGACCGGCCAAGGCATCCACAATCACCAGATCGCCCGGGGAAATTCTCTCCGTAGCTTGCGGCACCTTCACGAGCATGGGGATGCCAAGCGCGCGGGCGAGAATCGTGGCATGGGCCGTCAGCCCGCCTCGTTCCACAATCAGCCCCCGCACTCTGCGCCCTTCCAACTGGGCCGCGGTGGAAGAGAACAGTTCGTTCGTGACCAGCACACATCCCTCCGGATCGGGCGGGATGTCGGAATGCGATTGAGACGCCAGATGATCCATGAGTCGCTTGCCGACTTCGCGCAAATCGGCAGCCCGTTCGCGAAGGTAGGGATCGTCAAGCCGATCAAACACGGCGGTCAGTCGCTGGATTGATTCTTCGAGCGCGGCTTCCATATTGATCCGCTTGTTGACGCAAACGTCGCGCATTGCCTGGTGCAATTCCGGGTCTCGCAGCAGGAGGATTTGGGCTTCGAAAATCTCCGCTTCGGAGTTGCCCAGAGCACGCTGAACACCCGCCTGCACGTCACGCAGCTTCCGTTCGACCGCGTCAACCGCCTCTGCCAGGCGCTTGATTTCAGCTTCTGTCTCTGTCTCGCTCATTTGACGACGCGGCACGACAGCTTGTTTGGCGCAATCACACAACACGGCACGCCCTCTGGCCAGACCGGACGACGCCACCTCGCCAAGAATCATTACCGCGACTGGCCGTTCGTGGTGCGTGCCTGCATCGGCGCGGGACGTATGAAGCGGATCAGGGTTCATCTACTTCGGCGCGAGTGTTTGCAGGAGGCGAACGGTCTCCCGGATGTCCTGGCTCAAACCGACTTGTTGAAGAACAATCTCGCCTTGCGAGTTCAAAACGGTGATGACGTTGGAGTGTGAAAACTGCCCGTTTGCATCTTCCTTGAATTTCACACCGAGCAACGCGGCCAGTTCCAGCACGTCGTCCGGCTCACCGTGCAGCAGTGTCCAATTGTCTGCGGACAGAGCGTGCGTCCCGCGGTAGGCCGCCAAGGCTGCGGGGGTGTCCCGCTTGGTATCGAACGAGACCAGCGTGAATCGGACCCGCGCGCGAAGCTCGGGCATCAACGACGCTTCGATGCGCTTCATGTCGTTGACAATGATCGGGCAGGCGTATTGGCAGTGGGCGAAGAACATGGCGACGACCTGGGGCCTGCCCTCCAACTCGCCGAGTTTGATGAGCTTGCCCGCATCGGTCGTCCACTTCGACTCGACCTGAAAAAGGGATTTGTCCGCGAGGCCGGTTGGGGCAACTGTCGCCGTATGGACGCAGCACGACGGAGTGTTGGTATCAGCGGCACAGGCAGAGCAACCCGCCAGGAAGGCAAACGCGGCGCCTAGAACGGTGATGCTTGTGTTCATAAATCTCGGGCGCAGCGGAAACCGACGTTGTGGATGCAGTAATCCGCCTTGAGGCTGCTGCGGAAGCCGTAACGCATGAAGGCGGGATAGTTTTCGACGTCGCGCGCGCCCTGTGCGCCCGTGCCGCAAAAGAGTTGCGGGTCAATGCCCATGTCGCCGCGCGCGTCCCCCGTGACCATCGCGCTATTGAAGTCAGCCACCCATTCCCAGACCAGACCGTACAGATCCTGGATGCCCCAAAAATTCGCGGGCCCCGCACCCGCGGACGATAGCCGGGCCGGTGCGGGGGTGGCATACCATTCGAGCACCTGCCGGTTGAAGCCGGCATCGTTTTCGCCGTCCTTCCGAGTCGGGCTGGCCGAGGCCGCATATTCCCATTCGGCCACCGTTGGCAGGCGTTTGCCTCTCCATTGCGCGTAAGCCCTGGCGGCGAACCACGAGACAAAGGTAACCGGCGCCTGCCCGGGAGCGTTGGTCCCCAACTCCAGATCGCCCGACCAGTTCTTCAAATACAAATCGTCGGCGAATAGTCGTTTCACTTGCGAACGCCGCCAGCCCGGATGCGCGCGGACGAATTCAAGGAAGTCCTCATTCGTCACGGGCAGAATGTCGAGATAGAACGCCCGGACCGGAACTTCTTTCGCGTCGGTCTGCGCAAGGAAAAACGGATGATAAACTCCATCGGAAATCCGCATCATGCCCGTCGGCGGCGGGTCTGCTGCGCCCGCAACCACCACGCTCATCAGAAGCGAGGCGAGGCAAATGTGGAATCTTTGCATGACAGTTGGCTATTTGGTGCGTTTATTCAAATTCGTTCTTCGGAGGTGGCCCAGCCGCCTGTCGAATCCTGGCGACTTCCTCCGGCGTCACGGCATCGCCCGAATTACCGAAACTATTGCGGACGTAGGTCAGCACATTGGCAATCTGTTCGTCGTTCAAATAGTTCATCGGGACCATGGTGCCGTTGTAGACCCAACCGTTGACGACAATCCGGCCGGTGCGTCCCATCAGCACGCCGCGAATATAATCTTCCTTGGTAAGGGTGACGAGGAAGTCGGATTTCGCCAGGGGCGGAATCTGGCCGACGATACCCTGGCCTTCGGGCTGATGGCAGACGAAGCAGGTTTGCATATACACGGCCTTGCCCTTCTGGATTTGAATGTCCTTGGTCAAACCGGCGATTTTCGGGTTGCTCTTGATCTCCTCGGCCATCTGCGACTGTAGTGCGGCAACTCGCTTTTCTGCCTCGGAACCCGCTTCAGCCGCTTTGCCCAGATAGACTGCGTCCACTTCTTTGCCGGTATAGACCAGCAGATTCTGCGGGCCATCCACCTTCAACATGCCGAGCGTGCCCTTGTTGAAGGAGCGGAAAATCGCGTGGTCCACCAGAACGTAAGTGCCGGGCACCTGGACTTGGAATTCTACGATGGTGGCTCCGCCGGGCGGAATTACGGTCGTTTGCACGTTGTGCGAAAGCTGCGTGCCGGCTTCCTGATAAACCGTGTCAAAGATTTCGCCGATCACATGGAACGAAGACGTGAGATTCGGCCCGCCATTCCCGACGAAAAGCCGGATTATTTCGCCCACTTTCGCGGTAAGTTCCTTGTCGCCGACCAGCGCGCCGACCGAGCCGTTGAAAACGACATACGGCGGCCGTTCGTCAACGGCTTTATCCATGTCGAATCCCTGCAAGCCCTGGTCGCCGAATTTGCCGGTGGTGTAGAACTCGCCTTGCATCACGTAGTATTCGCGATCCACGGGCGGCAAACCTTCCTTGGGCTCGACCAGAATCAGGCCATACATGCCGTTGCCGATGTGCATTCCCACCGGCGCCGTCGCGCAGTGATACACGAACAGTCCGGCGTTGAGCGCCTTGAAGGTGAACTGGGACGAATGCCCCGGCGCCGTGAACGACGAAGTCGCCCCGCCACCCGGCCCGGTCACGGCGTGCAGATCAATGTTGTGCGGCATTTTGTTGTCCTGATGATTGTTCAAATGAAGCTCAATCTCGTCGCCCTCACGGACACGGATGAAGTTTCCCGGCACGGAGCCGCCGAAGGTCCAGAAGACGTAATCCACGCCGTCGGTGAGCGTTTTGATGACCTCGCGCACTTCGAGCTGCACAATGACTTTCGTCGCGTGCTTGCGGGTGAGCGGCGGCGGCACGTTTGGCGCTTCCGTTAACACGGCGATCTCTTCGCCTTGGACTTCCGGGTCAGTTACCTTCACGCCATTCAACGGCGCCATGGTTTCATTATCTGCCGCGGACGAATAGCCGGTGGTCAGCCCCAGGAGAACGGTGGCGGTCACCACACCAACATGTCGCCGCGCAATTTTAAACATATTATTCATCATGCAGATCGGTTCACGCTCCGTCTCCGACCCGTGCTCCCGGCTTTGCGGATCGATCGGCGCGTCTCGAGGAGAAACTCGCGCAACACCACTGCCTGGTTATGCGCCTCGTCGTGCGCGGAATAAACCAAAGTCACCGGCCCGCGTTTCAGAGCGTCGCGCAAGGGTTGCAGCACGACCCGTTGCGATTTCAATTCCTTCCGGTAGCGGCGGCGAAACTCCACCCAACGTTCCGGGTCATGCCCAAACCAGCGCCGCAAAACATCGCTCGGCGCGACCTCCTTGAGCCAGCCGGCGAGAACCAGTGTTTCCTTCTTCACGCCGCGCGGCCAGAGCCGGTCCACGAGAAAGCGCTCGCCATCCTCTGGTGCAGCAGGTTCGTAGGCGCGTTTGATGTGGAGTTTCATGGCGGCGGATTCACCAATCTTTGAATTCGTTCAAGAAGCACGGCGGGCTGGACGGTTCGCGCGGCTCATCGTTCGCGGAATTGGGTGAACTGGTTGATGGCGACCCAGCGTGATTCGGCGTCGTGGCAGAATTCGTTTCAGCCCGAACAGCGGGTTTGGTATCATCCCGAATCCGCTGGAGCATCCGCGCGGCCTCCTGCGGGTCGAAGTCCTCGTGGTATTGCTTCTTCACACCCATCTTGCTGAGGTCGTAATGCCGGTCGGCTGTAATCCCGTGGCGCTTGAGGATCT
This sequence comes from uncultured Verrucomicrobiota bacterium, assembly GCA_964634255.1. GTDB lineage: Bacteria > Verrucomicrobiota > Verrucomicrobiia > Limisphaerales > MWDV01 > MWDV01. Next base: position 29,309 of record CAZWJC010000051.1, read on the forward strand.
GTGCCGCGCAATGAAGCGAGCAGCCGTCGAGCGCGATGATGGGCCGACCGGATTTGGCGGTGCGCACCAGCGGCTTCACGTCGCCGCCCACACCCGCTATGCAGGACATCTCGGCGACTTTGAGCCGGTCCAGTTTGACCGCGATGTAATTGGCCATCTGCGCGGCACTGGAAGCGCCGGAACAGGAGTAAACCAGGGGCAGCTTGTTCTCCTGGCTCATTTGAGTTCCTTGGGTTTCCGGTCCAACGCAAACTTCAGAATGGCGTCGGCATGAAGCCGAGTTGTGTCATGCAAAGGCAAGGCCGTGTCCGCCGCCTGGATCAAGGCGATGCGTTTCATCGCTCACCCTCCTCCGTGTCCGCATACAGAGCCAGATTACGCATGGTTACTTCAGGGCTAGCGCCTTCGGAAAGAGCACGTTGTTCTCCTGGTGGACGTGCTGGTGCGTGTGCTTTTCCAGCTGTGCCAAGCCATCGTAGAGCACGCGGAAGGTGTTGCACGCCCATTCTGGCGGAGTGTAATTGTCGGTCAGTTCTTTGAAGCGCGCCAATGCCGCACCGGCGTTCTCATGCTCGGATTCCAATTTAGCGAACGCAGAGTCAAGGTGCTTCCGTTTGCCTGATTCCATTTTGCGGATGGCCGGAAATACCACCTCGTCTTCCTCCTTGGTGTGCGCAACCATTTCGGACTGGAACGCCTCGAACACGCGTCGAACTTCGAGCAGACGTGGCTCGTGATCACCGTGGACGGCGGCCACTTTGCGAGTCATGAAATCGAGTCGCGGCAGTTCTTCGCGCAAGTACTCGTGATGCACCTGCTCAATGTGATCACAAAGCTCCGTCAGGCTCATGGCATCGGGGTTCACCTGAATCGAGTCCGGCGTATTATCCAGTGCAGTCAGGAGGGCGACGACGGTCGTCGGATCAAGACCCTTGGCCTGACACGCTTCCGCCAGCGGTTTGTTGCCGCCACAGCAGTAATCAATTCCGAGGTTTTCAAAAATGCGCGATCGAGCAGGCATGGCCCGGACGATTTCGCCAACAGTGGTCTGTGGGGTTATGTTTTTCATTGTCATATGTGTCGGTGACTGCGTGGACGCTTCGGCCACGCGGTGACGCAAAGTGCCGTTCAGCTTCATCGGAACAAAATACCAGTCTAAAGATGTATGTCAAATACAGCTTTTACTTGCTTTGGTTTGGTATTTCGATAATCATGTTGAGCCATGCGATTGAGCGCTTATTCCGATTACTCGATTCGGGTGCTGATGCAGACGGCGCTGCGACACCCGGAGCGAGTCACGGTGGATGAAGTCGCCGACACTTTCGGCATTTCCCGCCACCATCTGGTCAAGGTGGTCCATGATCTCGGTCGCAGCGGCTATCTTGAAACGCACCGTGGGATTGGCGGAGGATTCACGCTCACGCGGCCACCCGAGGAG